>JAFPYE010000090.1 GCA_017412325.1 Kiritimatiellia bacterium
CCGCCGCCCTCCCAGGCCTTGAATTCACGTGTCGTGTGGATACGTCCGTCGCCCGGATCGAGGCGGAGCATGATTTCACCGAGACTCGCGGCATCCCACATGCAGGATCCGGCGGGCTTGACATTCAGACTTTCGTTCATCGTTTTTCCTTTGTTGATTCGCTGTCGGGTCAAGGGGTCTTGACGGCTGCATAGTGTATCAAATATTCCCCCGCCCTGCACTACCCTTTTGGGTATCTGCATCTCGAAAATGCGGCGGTTTTGCCGCGGAAAGAAAAAGGCGCGCGGGGAAAACCGTGCGCCGAGGGGGGAATTAAATATGCACATAGTATAGCATTTCGCCGCCCCGCGATTTATCCCTTTGCGAAGCGAATATTTATCCGATTGCGAAGCGTGGCCGTTTTTTGGTATACTAGGGGTTCTAGGGCTTCTAGGGCGACTAGGGCGACTAGGGCGACTAGGGTGACTAGGGCTTCTAGGGAGACTAGGGTTTCTAGGGTAACTAGGGTGACTAGGATTTCTAGATACCCTAGTTACCCTAGATCCCCTAGTTACCCTAGAGCTAGTCCCCCTAGTTACCCTAGAGCTAGTCCCCCTAGTCCCCCTAGCCCAGAAAGCAACTCCGATGGAAACGATCCTCTTCTTTCAGCGAACCGATACCTACGCCGCGCGGCTGCGGCTGGAGGGGCTCAGTGCGTTCGCCCGCTCAGTCGGCTGGCACGTGCAGGTCTACGCCGAGCGGTTCGACCGCGACGCCCTGCGCGACATCTTCGACTTCTGGCAGCCCGTCGGCACCGTGCTCGGCGTCAACGACCGCCAAAGCGAATTCGACGCCGCGCTCTTCGACCCCGCGCGCACCGTCCTCCTCGACTGCTTCCCGCCACGCCGGGTCGCCCGCGCGTTTTCGGGCGTCGTCACCGACTCGCGCGCCGCCGCCGAACTCGCCACGCGCGAACTCGTCGCGAAGAACTGCCGCACCTACGGCTTCGTGCCGTGGCCGGTCCCCTACGAATGGAGCGAGAAGCGGCTGCGGAACTTCTCGGACCTGCTCAAGCGGCTGCACCTGCCGCTCCGCGTCTTCCGCCCGTCGCGCGAGGATCTCGCGGCGAAGGAACTCCAGCGCGAGCTCATCCCCTGGCTCCGCGCGCTGCCCAAGCCGTGCGGCATTCTCGCCGCCAACGACCGCGCCGCCGAAAACCTGCTCAACGCCTGTTTGCTCGCGCGCGTGGCGGTGCCGTTCGAGTGCACGGTCGTCGGCGTGGACAACGAGACGGGCATCTGCGAGCGGACGAACCCGACGCTCTCCAGCGTCCAGCTGGACTTCCGGGAATCGGGCTACCGCGCGGGCGCACTTCTCGCGGAGCTGATCGCCGGGCGGCTCGC
Source organism: Kiritimatiellia bacterium (assembly GCA_017412325.1). Lineage (GTDB taxonomy): Bacteria > Verrucomicrobiota > Kiritimatiellia > RFP12 > UBA1067 > UBA1067. The sequence goes on from JAFPYE010000090.1 coordinate 1,383, forward strand.
GCACCGCGCCGACGTGAGCGTGCCGCCGCTCGGCCTCGTCCGCCGCAACTCGTCGCGCGCCTTTCTGAAGACCGACCGCTTTGCGCTGACCGCGTCCGAGATCATCCGCGCCAAGGCGTGCGAGGGCCTGTCGGCGCGCGACGTGCTGGCGGTCTTCCCCTGCTCGCGGCGGCTCGCGGAAATCCGCTTCCGCAGCGCGACGGGCCATTCGGTGCTCGACGAAATCCGCGCCGTCCGCATCGAGGAGGCGAAAAAGCTCCTCCGCAACCCGCAGTGCGACCTCGCGGCGGTCGCCAACCTGTGCGGCTACGCCTCGACGCCGACCTTCGCGCGCGTCTTCAAGGCCGCGACGGGGCTGACGATGTCGGCGTATCGTCGCTCGGCGCGGAAATCCAGTTGAGGATCGCCACCGCGACGGCGGTGACGTCGTTCGTGCCGACGCGCCAGCGGCCGTCCGCCTGCTGGGCGGAGACGAGCGCGATGGCGAGCGCCGTCGCGTCCGCCGGCACCGCGTTCGTCGGCGCGCGCGCAAGCGCGTGATCCACCTCGTTCTGGACGGAGGGCTCCAGGACGTCGGGCGAGACGAGCGGCTGCGCCGCAATTGTCAGGGCGAGGACGAGCGCTTTCATTTCGCGGCTTCCAGCGTGTTCCACAGCAGCATCGTGATCGTCATCGGGCCGACGCCGCCGGGCACCGGCGTGATCGCGCCCGCGACGGCCGCGCACGAATCGAAGTCCGCGTCGCCTACGAGCCGGAAGCCCTTGGGTCGGGTCGCGTCGGGAATGCGGTTGACGCCGACGTCGATCACGACCGCGCCGGGCTTGAGCATGTCGCCCGTCAGTGTATGGGGGCGACCCGCCGCCACGACGACGATGTCGGCCGTGCGCGTAAACGCGGCGACGTCGGGCGTGCCCGTGTGGCAGAGCGTCACCGTCGCGTTCGTCTCCTTGCGCGACAGGAGCACTGCGACTGGCTTGCCGACGATGTTGGAGCGGCCGATCACGACCGCGTGCTGGCCCTTGATGTCCACGCCGGCGAACTCGATCAACTTGACGATGCCGTGCGGCGTGCACGGGAGGAAGCACTTCTCGCCAATCAGCATCCTGCCGACGTTGACGGGCGTGAAGCCGTCCACGTCCTTTTCGGGCGCGATGGCGTCGATCACGGCCTTGTCGCGGATGTGCTTCGGGACGGGCAGCTGCACGAGGATGCCGTGGATCGCGGGATCGGCGTTGAGACTTTTCACGAGGTCCACGAGCTCCGCCTCGGTCGTCGTCTCGGGCAGGCGGATTTCGCGCGAATACATGCCCGCTTCCGCGCACGCCTTTTCCTTCGCGGTCACGTAGCTCATGCTCGCGGGGTTGTTCCCGACGAGGATGACCGCGAGGCCGGGGACGATGCCCCGCGTTTCCTTCAGTTCCCTGACGCCCGCCGCGATCTCCGCGCGCAGGTTCGCCGCCAACAGCTTGCCG
>JAFPYE010000091.1 GCA_017412325.1 Kiritimatiellia bacterium
AAAGAAGGGTGCAGCAAATGGAGGCGGTATTCAAGTATGTAATCGGCCTGGGGGCGGCGGTGATGATGCCGGTCATCTTCACCGTGCTCGGCACGCTCATCGGGATCAAGTTCTCGAAGGCGCTCCAGTCGGGGCTGCGCGTCGGCGTGGGCTTCGTCGGGCTGGGCGTGGTCACGGCGCTTCTCACCTCCAACCTCGGTCCTGCGCTGAAGGGCATGACGGAGCTCTACCACCTCAACCTGCCGTATTTCGACCTCGGCTGGCCGGCGGCGGCGGCGGTGGCGTATTCGTGCGCGGTGGGCGCCTTCATCATCCCCGTGTGCCTGGGCGTGAACGTCGTGATGCTCGTCGCGGGCGTCACGCGCACGGTGAACATCGACCTCTGGAACTACTGGCACTTCGCGTTCCTCGGCGCGATGGTGTACTTCGCGACCGGTTCGCTCGCGTGGGCGTTCTACGCGTCGATCGTCCTCTACGTCATCACCCTGTGCATGGCGGACTTCACGGCCAGGGGGTTCCAGTCGTATTACAAGGACATGGAGGGGATCTCGATCCCGCAGCCGTTCTGCCAGAGCTTCACGCCGTTTGCCGTCGCGATCTGCTGGGTGCTCGACCGCATCCCCGGCTTCTCGAAGCTCGACATCGACGCCGAGGGCATGAAGCGCAAGTTCGGCCTTCTGGGCGAGCCGCTGTTCCTCGGCCTTGTCATCGGCTGCGGCATCGGCACGCTCAGGTGCGACTCGTGGACGGCTGTCGTCGATTCCATCCCGTCGATCCTCAAGCTCGGCGTCACGGTTGGCGCCGTGATGGAGCTGATCCCGCGCATCACGGCGCTCTTCATCGAAGGTCTGAAGCCGATCTGCGAGCAGACGCGCAGCTTCGTGGAGCGGCGTTTCGCCGGCCTCAAGGGGCTGTCGATTGGAATGAGCCCGGCGCTCGTCATCGGCCATCCCACGACGCTCGTCGTTTCCATCCTGCTGATTCCCGTCATTCTCTTCCTCTCGGTGTCCCTTCCCGGCAACAAGTTCCTGCCGCTGGCGTCGCTCGCGGGCATGTTCTACCTCTTCCCGTGCGTGCTGCCGGTCACGAAGGGGAATGTGCCGAAGACGTTTGTCGTCGGACTTGTCACGCTGGTCGTGGGGCTGTTCATGGTCACCGACCTGACGCCCGCCTTCACGAAGGCGATCGCCGTCGCCGACTGCGACGGCATCGCGGTGCCGGAGGGCTTCGCGGGCGGCGCGGCACTTGACTTCGCCAGCGCCTTGTGGTGCTGGCTCATCTACCACCTGACCGTCTCGCTGAAGTGGATCGGCGCAATCGGCGCGGGGCTTCTCGCGCTCGCGATGTGCGCCGTCAACTTCGCGCGGATCCGGAAGATGCGGTGAGCGGGAATCTTGAAACGGAACAAAACGAAACCCAAACGGAAAGGAACAACGAAATGATACTCGAGAAATTCAAGCTGGACGGCAAGGTCGCCATCGTCACGGGCGCGGGCCGTGGAATCGGCCAGGCGTACGCAATCGGACTTGCGGAGGCGGGCGCGGACGTCGCGATCGTCGACGTCATCCCAATGGACGAGACCATCGCCGCGATCAAGAAACTCGGCCGCAAGGCCATCGGCATCAAGGCCGACCTCTCGAAGGGAGAGAAGGAGTCTCCGAAGATCGTCGCCAAGGTCGTCAAGGCGTTCAAGAAGGTCGACATCCTCGTGAACAACGCGGGCATCATCCGCCGCGAGCCGTTCGCCGAGCACAGCGCGAAGAACTGGAACGACGTGATCTCGATCAACCTCTCGACGCCGTTCTTCCTCTCGCAGGCTGTCGTCAGGCAGATGCAGAAGCAGGGCAAGGGCGGAAAGATCATCAACATCGCCTCGATGCTCTCGTTCCAGGGCGGCATCCTCGTCCCCGGCTACGCGGCGTCGAAGGGCGGCATCAAGTCGCTGACGATGCTGATGGCGAACGAGCTCTCGAAGGACGGCATCTGCGTCAACGCGATCGCCCCCGGTTACATCGCGACGGCGAACACCGCGCCGATCCGCGCGGACAAGAAGCGCAACAAGGCGATTCTCGACCGCATTCCCGCAGGACGCTGGGGCACGCCCGACGACCTCAAGGGCATCTGCGTGTTCCTCGCCGCGCCGGCGTCGGACTACATGACGGGCTACACCTACGCCTGCGACGGCGGCTGGCTCGCGCGCTAGTCGCGGGTCGCCAAAAGCGTGGAACCTGGCCCCGTGCGTCGGTGCTGACGCACGGGGTCGAGATTTGATATACTACGACGCACTATGCTAAAAGGAATCTCTCCGCTGGTTTCTCCCGAGCTCCTGAAGACGCTCGCCGAGATGGGGCACGGCGACGAAATCGTCCTGTCCGACGCCCACTTCCCCGCCCACTCGATCAACGCGCGCGTCCTGCGCGCCGACGGCCTTCCCGCCGACCGGCTGCTGGCGGCAATCACCCCGCTCTTTGAGCTGGACGCCTACGCGACGCCCGTCGTCATGATGGCACCCGTCGCGGGCGACGCGCTCGATCCGTCGGTCGAGGCCGCCTACCGCCAGGCGCTGGGCTACACGGGTGAAATCGAGCAGATGGAGCGCTACGCGTTCTATGACCGCGCCCGCAAGGCCTTTGCCGTCGTCGTGACGGGCGAAACGCGCAAATACGGCAACGTCATCCTCAAAAAGGGCGTTCCGTCCCTTTGATCGCCTGAACGCGCCGTGCCCCTGTCCGGTGTGGGTTTTCGCCCACGCCGCGCCGCATTTTTGGTAAAATACGCACTTCCAAACGCAAGGAACGCAACGATGAAGAACCTGACGGCGGACGAACTCCGCGAAACGTATCTGAAATTTTTCGAGTCGAAGGGCCACGCCATCATCTCGGGCGCGTCGGTCATCCCCGAGAACGACCCGACCGTTCTCTTCACGACGGCGGGCATGCACCCGCTCGTGCCGTACCTGATGGGCGAGATGCCGCACCCGGCGGGCACGCGGCTGACCGACGTGCAGAAGTGCGTGCGCACGGGCGATATCGACGCGGTGGGCGATTCCGCGCACCTGACGTTCTTCGAGATGCTCGGCAACTGGTCGCTGAACGACTACTTCAAGAAGGAGGCGATCAGCTGGAGCTTCGAGTTCCTGACGACGAAGCTCGGCTTCTCGCCCGACCAGCTGTCAGTCACCGTGTTCGCGGGCGAAGGCAAGGAAGGCGAGGAGGGCTACATCCCCGCCGACGAGGAAGCCGCCGCCATCTGGCGCTCGCTCGGCATTCCCGACGAGCGCATCTACCGCCTGCCGCGCGAGGACAACTGGTGGGGCCCGGCGGGCTCGACGGGGCCGTGCGGCCCCGACACCGAGATTTTCATCGACACGGGCAAGCCGAAGTGCTCCGACGGCTGCCGCCCCGGCTGCTCCTGCGGCAAGTACATCGAAATCTGGAACGATGTCTTCATGCAGTACAACAAGAACGCCGAGGGCAAATACGAGCCGCTCGGCCGCCACAACGTCGATACCGGCATGGGCGTCGAGCGCACGGTCTGCATGCTCTCGGGCGCGCCGACCGTCTACGACACCGAGATCTTTGCGCCGATTATGGCGAAGATAGAGGAGTTGAGGGAAGAAGGAACGGACGGGCGCTCTGGCGCGCCCGCACCCCAGCCCATGGACGCGGAGTCTCTTCTTCGCGCGAAGCGCATTGTCGCCGACCATATGCGCACGGCGACGTTCATCCTCTGCGACCCGAAGGGCGGCGTCAAGCCCGGCAATGTCGGCGCGAACTACGTCCTGCGGCGCCTCATCCGCCGCGCGGTGCGCTACGGCCGCCAGCTGGGCATCGCGCCCGGCTTCACGCCGAAACTCGCCGCCGTGATCTCGGCGAAGTACGCGCACGTCTATCCCGAACTCGCGGCGAACCTCGCGCAGTGCCAGGCCGACCTGGAGGCGGAGGAGAACCGCTTCAACCAGACGCTCGACAAGGGCGAGGCGATGTTCAACAAGGTGGCCGAGCAGCTGAAGCTCCACGGCCAGAGCGAGATCAGCGGCAAGACGGCGTTCAAGCTCTACGACACGTTCGGCTTTCCGTTCGAGATGACGCTGGAGATGGCGGAGAAGGCGGGACTGACCGTCGACAAGGCGGGCTTCGAGGAGGCGAACCGCAAGCACCAGGAGCTCTCGCGCACGACGAGCGCGGGCGCGTTCAAGGCGGGTCTCCAGGACAATTCCGAAGTCGTCACGCGCCTGCACACGGCGACGCACCTCCTGCACGCCGCGCTCCACAAGGTGCTGGGGCCGACGGCGAACCAGAAGGGCTCGAACATCACGGCGGAGCGCCTGCGCTTCGACTTCACGTGGCCGGAGAAGATGACGGACGCGCAGATCGCCGAGGCCGAAAAGCTCGTCAACGAGTGGATCCAGCAGGGCATCGAGGTGACGAAGAAGGTGACGACGGTCGAGGAAGCGAAGGCGGAAGGCGCGATGGCGCTCTTCGGCTCGAAGTACGGCGACCAGGTGACGCTCTACACGATCGGCGACGTCTCGAAGGAAATCTGCTGCGGGCCGCACGTCGGCAACACGAAGGAGCTGGGCTCGTTCAAGATCCAGAAGGAGCAGTCGTCCTCGGCGGGCGTCCGCCGCATCAAGGCCGTCATCGGCAACATGTGAGATCAGCCGCATGAGGCGCGTCGCGCAGAAACGGATTTTCCTGTCGCCGCCGTTCGTCGGGACGGCGGAGCGCGCGGCGATTGCGGCGGCGTTCGACTCGAAGTACGTCGCGCCGTGCGGGCCGATGGTGGACGCATTCGAGCGCCGCCTCGCCGCGCTTGCGGGACGGAAGCACGCGGTGGCCGTCGCGAGCGGCACCGCCGCGCTCGACCTCGCGATGGCGGAATACGGCGTCGACCGGCGCTGGACGGTCATCGCGCCGACGCTCACCTTCATTGCGACGGTCGGCCCCGCGTACCATCGCGGCGCGAAGCTCGTGTTCGTCGACTGCGACGCGACCGGCAACGTCGACGTGCGGCTGCTGGAACGGGCGCTCGCGGACGCGAAGGGCCGCACGATGGTCGTCGGCGTCGATCTCTACGGACGGTGCTGCGACTACGACGCGATCGGCGCGCTCTGCGATCGGCACGGCGCGGTGTTCGTCTGCGACGCGGCGGAAGCGGTGGGCGCGACGTACAAGGGGCGGCCCTCGGGCAGCGCGGGCGCGGTGGCGGTCTATTCGTTCAACGGCAACAAGATCGTCACGACGTCCGGCGGCGGCGCGCTCCTCACGGACGACGACGGCATCGCGGCGCGCGCGCGCAAGCGCAGCCAGCAGGCGCGCGAGCCCGCGGTGTGGTACGAGCACAAGGAAGTCGGCTACAACTACCGCCTGAGCAACCTCCTCGCGGCGGTGGGCCTGGCGCAGCTCGGGCGGCTTGCGAAGATCCTGTCGAAGCGGCGGCGGATTTGGGAGGCCTACGGCGCGGACGGGCGGCTGGCGCCGGTCGCGGGCGAGAATCACTGGCTGACGGTCAAGCTCCTGGCGAGCGAAGCCGCGCGCGACGCGGCGCTCGCGCGGCTCGCGGCGGCGAACATCGAGGCGCGGCCCGTGTGGAAGCCGCTGCACCTGCAACCCGTCTTCAAGCGGTGCCGCGTCTACGGCGGCGCGGTCGCGGCCGATTTGTTCGCGCGCGGCATCTGCCTTCCCTCGGGGACGGGCATGACGACGGCGGACGTGACGCGGGTCAAGCGGGCGTTGGCGGGGATTATTGGGGGCGGTTCCCCGCTTGCGCGCCGCTAGTTCGCCGGTGCGGTTGCGGCGGTGGTGGAGAAGAAGGGATACATCCGCATGTCCTCGCCCTGGAACGTCGCCTTGCCGACGTAGCAGCCCGAGAACGTGGCCGCGAGCGCGACGGCGAGGAGCGCGGCCGAGACCGCCTTCGCCTTCAGCTTGAGCTTCAGCGTCGGGATGCGCGCGAGCCCCAGCGCGGCGATTGGCAGCGGTTGGCGGCAAAGCCGAATGGAGCGCCGCAATGCGGGGCAATTCTAGTTATCCTAGGCCGCTCGCGTTGCTCGCTGATCTAGACCGCGCGGCAAAAGTGCTCGGCACTCGCTTCGCTCGGCTCGCTTGCTTCCCTATGGGTCGCAAGCACCCGCAAGGGGCGGTTATGCGCTCGTCTAGATTTTCTAGATTAGCTCGCGCCCTGCGCGAGCGGCCTAGGTCCCCCTCACGCGTGCGCGTGCGCGCCCGTGGTCTGGCTACGAAGGGATATATTTATATATCGCGTCTGACTACGAGAGTCTCTACAGTCCACGTGCGCGCGCGCGAGGGGTGGGGAACGAAAAACGCCACCCGTTGCGGGTGGCGTGAGGGGCTTGGTCGTGTGCATTTTCTTGGTCCTTTTTTCGGGTCCGTGAATGCCGGG
>JAFPYE010000092.1 GCA_017412325.1 Kiritimatiellia bacterium
CTCACGTCGGCGACGAGGAAGAGCACGCGGTCCGGCCCCGTGAAGTAGAAGTCGTAGAAGTCGCCGCCGACTTCCTTCGCGGTCACCATGGACGCCCAGATGTCGAAGCGCGGCTCGTCTGGGAACGGCGGAAAGACGTTCGGGAGCGCGGAGAGCTGGATGCCCTTGGACATCTCGAGCTCCTTCGCCGCCTGCAGCTTGATCTGCCGCCGGACGAACGCGGAGATGACGAAGCCGACGAGCAGCGCGACGAAGACGAGCGCCGCGCCGTTCAGCACGGCCGTCGCGCCGACGAGCACGTCGCGCTGGACCGCCGCCGAGCCCTTCGGGATCAGCACGTACGTCGGGAAGCCCTCGATCTCCTCGCGCTTCCAGTAGAACGAATCGTCCGGGGCTTCCCAGTACGCGCCCTCGCGGTTCGGCTCCTCGTAGTCCGACAGGATGAGCCCGGACGGCGTGGTCACGACGATGCCGCCCGCGCCGCCCACGCGCCAGTTCCGGAACAGGTCCATGAGCGACGAGCGCGACAGCCCCCGGAGCGACTCGCCGTCGCAGCCGATCTCCACGAAGCCGCCGGTCGACGGCATCCAGACGCCCACGAACTTGCGCCACGCCCCGTTCGCCGTGTTGCTGCGGAACGGCTGGCAGTAATCCGTCTCCGGGCCGGTCACGAGGCACATCATGTCCTCCGCCTTGCCGCCCGCCGTCTTGAAGTTGAAGGCCGGCTTGCCGGGCGCGGCGAGGTAGTCCGTCACCGAGGAGGCGACGATGTCGCCGGCCGCGTTCGCGACGCTGATCTCGGTGATCTTCATCTCCTGCGCCAGCGCCGCCAGCGACGCGGTGTCGGTCGGCCAGCCGTCGTCCTCCAGCCGCTCGCGCACCGCGAGGCACAGCCGCACGAGCCGCTCGTCGACGCAATCGATGATCTCCGCCTCGACAGCCGTGAACGTGCGGTCGATGAGCGCGTAGGCGTCGCGCTCGGACAGGCGCGTGTGGAGGAACCAGGTGAACGCCATCGACAGCAGGAACGCCGCGAGCACGCTCAGGACGAGCTTCAGGTCCAGGCTGCGCCGCTCCGTCATTTCGCCCCCCTTTCCGCGATGACCGCGTTGGCCGCCGCCAGCACGTCCGGCCGCCGCTTGTCCACCGCGACGCCGTAGAACTCGCGCGTCAGCGGGGCCGAGACCGCGAGCGTCCCGCCTGACGCCTCCGCGAGCGTCGTCAGCTGCATGCCGTCGAAGAGCACCGCGTCGATCTCGCCGGCCTTCAGCGCGGCGACGGCATCCTGGATCCGGAGGTAGCGCTTGGGGTCGCCGCCGCGCAGACACAGGTAGATGTCGTGGGCGGAATCAGCCTCGATCCCGATGCGGATGGCGTTGAGACGCGACATGCGCGGCTTCTTCCCGTCGGTCCGGTAGAGGAAGCGCGCGCCGCCCTCGCCGTAGGGCTCGGAGAAGTCGATGTCGCGGCGCCGCGCCTCCGTCATGGTGATGGTGGCGATCGAAAAGTCCGCCGTGCCCGCCTTCAGGCGCGGCAGGATGTCGATGAACTCGACGCTCTCCATGACGATCTCGCGGCCCATCTTCGCGGCGATCTGCCGCGCGAGGTCGATGTCCGTGCCGACGATCTCCCCGGCTTCGTTTCGATAGGTGCAGGGCGGCTCGGTCGGGTTCGCGAGAAAGACGAGCGGGCGCGTCGCGTCGGAAATCCGCGGGTCGACGGCGAGCCGTCCGTCCTTTTCGGAACAGCCCGCCAGTGCGAAAAGCGCCAGAAGGAGTGTGTATCTCATAGTTTGAACACGTTTCGGTTGAACCCGGTTGTCGTCAAGTAGCGGCGATGCGGTATCGCCGTCATGAGATTGGACACGAGATAGCTGCGCAGCGACGAGATCCGCGCGTCGGCGTCCGTGATGTCGAAAATCTCCCCGTCGTCGCGCAGGACGAGCGTCAGCCCGTCGTTGAGGTCGACGGTCACCTCGGCCTTGACGCGGCGCCCGGCGTTGCGGTCGCGCACGACCATGAGCGCTTCCTCGACGAGCAGCGCCGCCTTCGTGGCCCGCCACTCCCCGGCGCCCTTGGCCTTGAGATGGTCGCCGACGGCCGTGGACGTCGCGCAGACCGACTCGGGCTCGAGGTCGAGGTCGAAGACGCGCAGACGGTCCTCCCGGCCCGGGGGCAGGAGGTACGGAAACCGCCGCCGCCCGCCGATCGCCGCAAGATACAGCAGGAAGAGGACGAGCGACAGGCCGGGCGCAAGGCCGAGCGCGAGCCAGACGCCGCACGGGCCGAGGAGCGCGCCGCCAACCGGGAACAGCGCCGCCGGCACCACGAGCATGGCGGCCAGCGTCAGGACGGTGGACAGGCCCTCGCGCTGGATGAAGACGTAGTAGGAATTGAGCAGCAGGACGGGCGCGAGGCCGACCAGCGCCAGCGAGACGAGGCGCACGGCGAGACGGGCGTCGGGGATGACGGCGGGATCGGAAACGCCCGCCAGCAGCAGCATGGCGTCCGGAAAGGCGAGGAGCAGCGCCATGGCGGCCAGACCCTCGACCGCCACCGCCGACATCGCCAGGCGCATCACCCGCTTCGTCAGGTACGTGTTGGACTCGCCGATGTAGACGCTGGCCAGCGGCTGAACGGCGTTCCCGACGCCGTCGAAGATCTCCGAAACGCCGACCGTCATCACCGCCACGGCGAGGACGGGGAGCATCCCCGAACCAAACTGCGCGATGACATAGGCGTTAAGCGCGAACATCAGCACGGCCCGGCCGATGTTCTTGCTCGCATCGCCGAACGACATCCGGAAGATGACCAGGAGGTCGGACGCGACATAGTGCCGCGAGAACCCCAGCATGCACCCTTTCCGGCGGAAGTGGAAGAGTAGCACGGCAATCGCCAGGATCGCGCCCAGGCTCGTTCCGGCGGCACACCCGGCCGTGCCGAACCGCATCGTCAGCGGAATGGACAGGAGGCAGTTCCCCAGGAGCTGCACGAGATAGGAGACGAACGACAGCCGCGCGTCGCCGTCCGTGTAGCACATCATCCCCAGGAAAAAGGCGACGGGCTGAAGGACCGCCGCCGGGAGATACCAGAGCCAATACGCCGACGTCAGGGACGAGACTTCCGGCGAGGCGCCGAACGCCGCGACGACCGGCGTCCGCACGAAGGCGAGCACGGCCGCCACCAGCAGGCCCAGCGCGACCGACGCCTTGCAGCCGAGCGTGAAAAAGCCGCGCGCGCGGCGCACGTGCAGCGCGCCGATCTCGGTCGCGAAGCGGACGCTCGTGCCGACCGCGACCAGCATCCCGGCGAACGTGACGATCTCGAACACGCCCTGCATGAGGTTGACGGCGGACAGGCCCGCCTCGCCGAGGACATGGCCGCAGATGACCGAGTCCGACATCCCCATGAGGAACTCCGCCGCCATCGCGAACGTCGCGGCGGGGAGGAAAGACCTGAACTTGGCGGTCGCGAAAGTCATGGACGCCCCGGACGCCGGGTCACAGCGTGCCGAAGATGCGGTCGCCCGCGTCGCCCAGGCCGGGCACGATGTAGAAGTGCGAATTGAGCCGCTCGTCCTTCGCCGCCGTGAAGACGGGCACGTCGGGGTGCTCCTTCTCGACCTTCGCGATGCCCTCGGGCGCGGCGATGAGGTTGAGGAAGACGATGCGCCGGTAGCCGAGCTTCTTGAGCTGCGCGAACGCGTCGCACGCGCTGCCGCCCGTCGCGAGCATGGGGTCGATCACGACCGCGATCTCGTCGTTCTTCGCCGGCGGCACCTTCGCGTAGTAGGGCACGGGCTCGGCCGTCGCCTCGTTGCGCTGCAGGCCGAGGACGCCCACCTTCGCGTAGGGGAGGACGTGCAGCATCGCGTCGAGCATGCCCATGCCCGCGCGCAGGATGGGGATGATGACGATCGAGTCCTCGATCTTCACGCCCGTCGTCTTCGCGACCGGCGTCGTGACGGGGATTTCGACGGTGCGCAAATCCTTCAGGCTCTCAATGGCCAGAAATTCCGTGATCTCGTTGACGAGCTCGCGGAATTGCTTCGGTTTGGTGTTGATGTCGCGCATCAGCGTGACGCGATGCTGGACCAGCGGGTGTGTCAGGACGGTGTGCATGATGGAATATTATATCATATCTCAATTTCGCGGACAATGCGGCGGGCGAGGGCGAGCTTGGTCAGGAGCGGCAGCCGGACGACCGTGCCGTCGCGCCGGACGAGCGTCGCGCGGTTCGTGTCCGTCCCGAACCCGCAGCCCTTCTCGGTCACGTCGTTGGCGACGATCAGTTCCAGGTCCTTCTCGCGGCACTTGCGCACCGCCTCCTTCAGCACGTTCCGCGTCTCGGCGGCGAACCCGACCTTTCGGACGCCCCGGACGGTCTTCAGGATGTCGGGGTTGCGCACGAGCGCCAGCGTGCCGTCCATTTCGCCCTTCTTCAGCTTCTGCCGCGCCCGGCGCTTCGGCCGCCAGTCCGCCACCGCCGCCGTCGCGATCAGCACGTCCGCGCCCGCCGCGACCTCCCGCGCCACCGCCGCGAGCATGTCGCGCGCGCTGACGACGTCGACGCGCCGC
>JAFPYE010000093.1 GCA_017412325.1 Kiritimatiellia bacterium
CGCGCTCCTCGCGCTCTTCGCCGCGCTGTGCCTGTCGGGGACGTGGATCGCGTACGTCGCCGCCGACGGGCGCGGGCGGCTCCTGGCGCTGGGCGTCTCGACGCTCGTCTTCGCGCACGTCTACGTCAACATCGCGATGTCGGTGGGCCTCGTGCCGATCACGGGCCTGCCGCTGCCGTTCATTTCATCGGGCCGCACCTTCCTCTTGACGGTGATGGCCGGATTGGGACTCACACAAAGCATATCACTACACAGGGAGATACAGACATGAACCTATTCGGATGGCTGAAGCGCTCGAAACTGAAGCGCGAGATCATCGTCAACGTCGAGAAGCTCGAAACGCGTGTCGCCGTCATGGAGAACGGCCGCATCGAGGAATTCATGGTCGAGCACCCGGAGGACGAGCGGCTCGTCGGCAGCGTCTTCAAGGGGCGCATCCAGAACCTCGAGAACGACCTCCAGGCGGCGTTCGTGGACATCGGGCTGAGCAAGAACGCGTTCCTGCACTACTGGGACATGACGGTGGACGAGAACGCGCTCCTCGACGACGACGACGACGAGCCCAAGAAGGGCAAGGGCGGCGGCGGGCGCAAGTCGAACCGCCTCTCGGACGCCGAGATCGCCAAGCGCTTCCCCCCGGGATCGGAGATCATCGTGCAGGTGACGAAGGGGCCCATCTCGACGAAGGGGCCGCGCGTGACGGCGAGCCTGTCGATCCCCGGGCGCTACCTCGTGATGATGCCGGGCACGCGCATCCGCGGCGTCTCGAAGAAGATCGGCGACGCGGCGGAGCGCAAGCGCCTCAAGCGGATCCTCGACAAGCTGCCGCTGCCCGACAACGTGGGACTCGTCGTGCGCACCGTCGGCGCGGGCGCGTCGGCGCGCGCGTTCGCCCGCGACCTGCGCAACCTCCTCTCGGTCTGGAACGAGATGCAGATGAACATCCAGCGGCTGCGCACGCCGTGCTGCATCTTCCAGGAGCCCGACCTCTGCGAGCGCGTCGTGCGCGACTGGCTGACGGAGGACGTGGACGCGATCGTCATCGACGACGAGAAGGCGTTCAACGACATGCGCGAGGTCTGCGCGCGCATCTCGCGGCGGGCGCGCACGAAGATCCGCCGCTACGACGGCGACAACTGCATCTTCGACCACTACGGGCTCGACCGCCAGCTCGCCGAGGCGTTCGCGCGGCAGGTGCCGCTCAAGTCGGGCGGCTACCTCGTCATCGACGAGACCGAGGCGCTGATCGCGGTGGACGTCAACACGGGCCACTACAAGGGCAAGGGCTCGCAGGAGGAGGCGATCCTCGACGTGAACCTGGAGGCCGTCGAGGAAGTGGCGCGGCAGCTCCGGCTGCGGAACATCGGCGGGCTCGTCGTCCTCGACTTGATCGACATGAAGTCGCGCAAGCACCAGGCGCAGGTCTACAAGGCGCTCAAGGCCGCGCTCAAGCGCGACCGGGCGCGCACGAACGTGCTGCAGATCTCGGAGCTCGGGCTTCTGGAGATGTCGCGCCAGCGCCAGGACCGCTCGATTCTCTCGAAGCTGACGTCGAAGTGCCCGTACTGCGCGGGGCACGGACTTGTCAAGTCGCCGATGGCGATCTCGATCGAGGTGCAGCGGCGGCTGACGACGCTGCTCCGCAAGGCCGAGGCGGACAAGCAGCCGTTCGAGCCGAAGATCATCGTCGCGCCGCAGGTGATGCAGCGCCTGCGCACCGAGGACGCGCAGATTCTCGCCGATTTGCAGCGCAGTTTCAACACGCGCCTGACGTTCGTTTCGGAGCTTCACCGCCACCCCGAGGCGTTTTCCATACTAGACGCGGCCACCTCCCACGTGTTATACTCTCAGTCATGAAGACATTCGCCCTCCTCGCCTGTCTCGCGCCGCTGGCGGCTTTCGCCGGCGAATTGAAGGTCACGGCCGACAGCATCGCCGCCGACCGCACCACCGGCAACGCCGTCGTGACGGGCAATGTTCACGCGGTCTACCAGTCGGGTGACACCCGTCTCTGCCTCCTCTCCCAGCTCGCCGAAAAGGAAGGCGACGACTATCGCTTCGGCCCCGGCACCGAAGTGACGACCTGCACCAACGCGCTTGGGGCTTTCCACTGGTCGGCGGTCGGCGCCGCCACGTTCCACGGCACGGCGGGCGAACGCGAGGTTCGCGTTCGCGACGTCTGGATCAATTTCCTGGGCGTGCCGGTCATGTGGCTGCCGTGGTGGATGTATCCGCTCGACACCGACTACGGCTGGCGCATCATGCCCGGCTACACGAGCAAGTGGGGCGGCTTCCTGCTGACCAAGTACGTCTACCGGCTCGCGGGCGATTTCGAGGAAGGCCACTTCGGGCTGCGCGGCAACACGCGCGCGGACCTGCGCACCAAGAACGGCATCGCCCTCGGCCAGTCGCTTTCCTGGCAGCTGGGCGACTACGGGCGGGGCAAGTTCAAGGTCTACTACGCCTGGGACCAGGACGCCGACCGCTACGACCGGCGCTGGACGTCCCGCCGGCACCATTACGAGAACTGGGGCAGCGACGTCCCGGACGAGCGCTACGCGCTGACGCTCCGGCACCGCTGGGAGGTCACCGAGCGCGACAGCCTGCGCCTGCAGGGCGCCTATTACAGCGATTCGCACATCCACAGCGACTTCCTGCGCGAGAGCCAGCTGGCCTCGCGCAACGTGTTCGGCACGTCGGCCAACGAGATCGCCTGGGAGCATGTGGAAAACCCGCTGGGCTTCGGCGTGAGCGTGTCGGGGCCGCTCAATGACTTCTACGGCGGGGTCGCGCGGCTGCCGGAGGCCTATTTCGACATCGCCCCGCAGCCGCTCTTCGGCCTGCCGGTCAACTACGAGTCGCAGTCGCGCGTCGGGTTCCTGAACCGCGACTACGCCAAGAACGGCAACCGCGGCACACGTGCGCCGTTCCGCTACAGTCCGGGCGAGTGGGCCGACTACCAGTGCTTCCGCTTCGACACCTACCATCGCCTGACGTATCCGTTCAAGGTCGCCGACGTCCTCTCCGTCGTGCCGCGCTTCGGCCTGCGCGGCACCTACTGGGGCGACTCCGGCCGCGAGAACCTGGACGGCTACGGACGCGCCGGCACTTCCGGCGACGGCGTCTGGCGCTCCATCGTGGAGGGCGGCGTCACCTTTGCCGCGCGCGGCAGCGCGGACTACGAGGATTTCAACCACCTCCTGGAGCCCTACCTCGACGTGCTGGTGCAGAAGGCCGACTATTCGGGCCTGAAATCGGGTCGGCGTCCCTACGTGTTCGACTCGCTCGACGCCTCGCGCGACTATCTCGACCAGTTCGCGGGCCGTTCGCGCAACCTGCCGTATTCCTACTCCGGCGTGACGCCCGGCGTGCGCAATGCGTTCCGCAAGGTGGACGAGAAGGGCCGCCTGCGGACGCTCCTGGACGTCGACTTCTACACGGCGTTCCAGTTCAACGACACGTCCTATACGCGCGGCAACCGCTATCACCGGCTCGCCAAGGATCCGGCCGATCCGAACTACGGCAAGTCGGGTTCCGCCGTGCCGGGCTTCCGCGTGCGCTGGACGCCGTGCGACGGCATGGCGCTCCATTCCCGCCTGGAGTACGACGCCAAGGCCGGTACGGTCGCCTACGCTGACGTCGGCTGGCGCCAGGTCTTGACCAAGTCCCTGTCGTATGACGTCTCCTTCAACCGCCGCAACTGCCGCCAGTGGGACTCTGCCGCCTCGCCCTACGATCCGAAGGCCATGACGCACGACGGCATCGACTGGGCGGACTTCTCGCTCGCCGAGGTCAACGTCGAGCACGAGATCTGCGATGCGATCGCCTGGGGCCCCTACCTCCGCTGGGATTGCCGCCGCGGCGAGGTGGATGGCGTCGGCAGCTGGATCGACTACCGCACGGACTGCCTCGGCTTCCGATTCATCGTCGGCTATGAAGGCGACTACCGGCGCATCGACCGGTCGCGCGAAGAGCACGACTGGCACTGCGGTTTCTTCATCTACCTGCGCGCGCTGGGCGCCTCGTCCGGCAATCCGCTCCACTGATGCGCAAGGCACGCCAGAGCGGGATCGAGCGGCTGGAGAACAGCCTCGTCAAGCTCATCCAGGAGAAGGGCGCGGACGAGGGCCAGCCCGCGCCGGTGCGTCTGCTCCTGGCGGTGCTCAAGGCGTTCTCGCTCCTCTTCGCGGCCATCGTCTCGTGCCGCTACTTCCTCTATCGCGTGGGGTTGCTGCGCCGCTGGCCGCTCGGCATCCAGGTCATCTCCATCGGCAACGTGACGGCGGGCGGCACGGGCAAGACGCCCGTCACCGAGATCTTCGCGCGCACGCTTGCCGCCGAGGGGCGCAAGGTGGCGATCCTCTCGCGCGGCTACCGCCGCAAGGAGGCACCGTGGATCCAGCGCGTGTTCACGGGCGAGATCACCAAGCCGCTCGTGGTCAGCGACGGGCGCCACGTCCTTCTGGACGCCGCAATCGGCGGCGACGAGCCGTACATGCTCGCGTCCAACCTGCCGGGCGTCGCCGTGCTCGTCGACCGCGACCGCGTGAAGGCAGGGCGCTACGCCGTCAAGAAGTTCGGCTGCGACACGCTGATCCTCGACGACGGCTTCCAGTACCAGCGGCTCAAGCATTCCATCGAGGTTGTGCTGGTGGACGCGACCAATCCCTTCGGCAACGGCAACCTGCTGCCGCGCGGCATCCTGCGCGAACCGGCGCGCCACCTCAAGCGCGCGGACATCATCTTCCTCACCAAGTGCCGGGGCGACACGTCGGCGGTCGTGGCCGACATCCGCCGCTACAACCAGGCGGCGGAGATTGTCGAATGCACGCACGCGCCGAAGGTGCTCAAGGACGTGTGGAGCCGCGAGGAGTTCCCGCTCGACTGGCTGAAGGGCAAGACGACGTGCACGCTGTCGGGCATCGCCTCGCCCAAGGGGTTCGAGAACTCGCTGCGGCACCTCGGCGCGAAGGTCGTCTGGTGCGAACGCTACGCCGACCACCACCGCTACGATTCGAGCGAGATCCTCTACGCCCTCAACCGCACCGCCGACATGGGGGCGGACGCGCTCGTGACGACGGAAAAGGACGCCGTGCGCTTCCCGCGCCTCGAGACCGCGCCCGTCCGCTGCCTCTACCTGCGCATCGCCATCGAGATCCTGAAGGGCGGCGAGAACTTCCAGAGCCTCATCAACCGCATCTGCTTCCGCACGTCGTCGCCTGCGCGTTGAGCGCGCCGGAACCCGCGATTCCCCGAATGGGTGAGGGCGGGACGGCGCAATTTTTGATATACTAACGCAAACTGACGGAACGAACCGAAAGAAGCAAAGGAACACGACGGATGAAATTGACGAATGAACAGCTGAAGCTGGCGGCGGACACGGTGCGCTGCCTGTGCGCGGACATGGTGGACAAGGCGAACTCGGGCCACCCCGGCGGCCCGATGGGGCAGGCGGATCTCGCCGTCTCGCTCTGGCTGAAATTTCTGAACATCGACCCGCAGGACGCGAAGTGGCCCGCGCGCGACCGCATGGTCTTCTCGGGCGGCCACACCTCCTCGCTCGTCTATGCGCTGAGCCACCTCGCGGGCGTGGGGGGGCTGACGATCGACGAACTCAAGACCTTCCGCCAGCTCGGCTCGCGCTGCGCGGGCCACCCGGAGCGCGGCGTGATGCCGGGCGTCGAGGTGACGACGGGCCCGCTCGGCCAGGGCATCGCGATGGCGTGCGGCCTCGCGCTCGCGGCGAAGAAGGCGCAGACCGGCAACAAGACGTGGGTCTTCTGCGGCGACGGCGACCTGGAGGAGGGCATCAGCCACGAGGCGTGCAGCTGGGCGGGGACGCTGAAGCTCGACGACCTCATCCTCGTCTACGACTCGAACAACATCACCATCGAGGGCACGGCGGACCTGGCGATGGCGGACGACACCAAGAAGCGCTTCGAGGCCTACG
>JAFPYE010000014.1 GCA_017412325.1 Kiritimatiellia bacterium
ACGTGGTGACGCGGCAGGTGCTGCGCGAGTTCCAGCGCGAGGGCACGATGAAGATCGCCGCCGTCGGCGACAGCGCCTACGAGGTGCAGGGCGTGATCGTCGGCAGCGGTTCGAAGCAGGCGGGCTACAGCACGCGGAAGCTTCCGCGCGACCGGGAGTTCCGGCTGAAGGTCCGGGCGAAGGTCAGTGTGATCGACAAGACGACGGGCGCGGTGCTGGTGGGCGACCGCATCTACCAGGCGGACACCACCTACCTGACGTCCACCGACCGGCTGACGGCGGAGCGCGATGCGTCCGGCCGGGTGGCAGAGGAGCTGGCGCGGCAGATCGTGGACGACGTGGTGGCCCGGAACTGGGGAACCGACGACGTGCGCGAGGATCAAAAGGAAGAGCCCCTGGAGGACAACGACTATGACTAACGAGGTACATGCGGTCATCGAGCTGCGGATCACGCCCCAGCGCGAGTGCGGTTTCGGCAAGATCGCCGAGAAGGTGGCGAAGTACGAGCAGGTGGAGGCGTGCTTCCTGATGTCGGGCGGCTACGACCTGCTGGTCTTCGTCAAGGGCGACAGTCTCCAGGACGTGGCGCAGTTCGTGGCGCAGGACCTCTCGACCATCGACGGGATCCTCTCGACCGCGACCCATTTCATGCTCAAGACGTACAAGGCGCCGGGGATGATCGGCCCCGGCGACGACGAGCGGCTGGCGGTCACGCCGTAATCTTTTCAGGAAAAGGAGACTCATCATGGCAGTTGACTTGGCGCAGAAGGCGCAGAACTTCACCAACCGCGGACGGCAGGCGCTCGAATCGGGGCGCTACGAACTGGCGGTGGACATGCTGATGGAGGCCGTGGCCGCCGCGCCCGACATCCTGGAGACGCGCAAGCTGCTGCGCGCCGCGCAGATCGCCAACTTCAAGAAGAACGGCAAGGTGGGCTTCGGCGCGAAGATGGGCTATATGCTCGCGCGCAACAAGATCATGGGGCTCGTCAAGAAGGGCCAGGGCGCGGAGGCGATGGCCGAGGCCGAAAAGCTCCTCTGCCAGAACCCGCTCGACGCGGACAACATCGAGGCGGCGGTGAAGGCGGCGGAGGCGGCGGGCAAGACCGACCATGCGGCCATTTCCGTCGAGGCGGCCTACGAGTGCTCGAACAAGGATCCGGCGCTCCTCGAGCGCGTCGCCACCTACTACCAGATGGCGAAGAACTGGGACAAGGCGCGCGACGCCTACCAGAAGCTCAGCGAGATCAAGCCCGGAGACCAGCGGATCATGCAGCTGTTGAAGAACACCGAGGCGCAGGCGACGATGAACGCGGGCTGGGAGCAGACCGCCGGCAAGAAGGGCGGCTTCCAGGCGCTGATCGCGAACAAGGAGCAGGCCAAGAAGCTCGACCAGGCGAACAAGGCCGTCATCACCGGCGACGACGCCGACGCGCTCATCGCCGAAAAGCTCCAGCAGATCGAGAAGGAGCCGAAGAACATGAACGCGCGGCGCGCGCTCGCGCGGCTCTACATCCAGAACAAGCGCTACTACGAGGCGGTGGAATGTTTGCAGGCGGCCATCGAGGCGGCGGGCGCGATGGACCCCGAGCTCGACCGCATGCTTTCGCAGGCGACCGTCCAGTACTACGACCAGCAGATCGAGCTGTTGCGGCAGAACGGCCAGGAGGACGAGGCCGTGCAGATGGAGGCGGACAAGAACCAGTTCGTGTTCGACGACCTCGCCAGCCGCGTCGAGCGCTATCCGAACGACCTGCACCTCAGGTACCTGCTGGGCGTGCAGTACTACACCTACGAGTACTACGACGAGGCGCTGGAGCATCTGCAGCTGGCGCAGAAGTCGCCGAAGGACCGCCTGTGGGCGCTCTACTACCTGGCGATGTGCTTCCTCAAGAAGGAGCAGACCGACATGGCGGTGATGCAGCTCGAGACGGCGCGCGACGCGATCCCGATGATGGACGACCTCAAGAAGAAGGTGGTCTACCAGCTGGGATTGTGCGCCGAGGCGCAGGGCGACCTGGAGAAGGCGTACCAGTACTACAAGGACGTCTATTCCACCGACGTCGGCTTCGAAGACCTCTCCGAGCGCATGCTGGCCGTCTCGCAGGCCCTCAAGGCGCAAAAGCAGGGTTGAGCAAGGGTTGCGGCGGGGGAGGAGTTGATTCTTCGGTTGGCAGCCCCAAGGAGAGTCGAACTCCTCTACCAAGCATGAAAAGCTCGTGTCCTAGCCGATAGACGATGGGGCCAAGTTCAACGGGCGCATAGTATACCAAAATCGACGCAGGACTGACAAGGGGGTAAATTGACCGAACGAGAGGCATATGTCGCGTTCAACCTGACGGAGAAGATCGGCTCCGTCGGCGTGGCGCAGCTGGTCGCGGAGGCGGGCGATGTCGTTTCCGCCTGGGAACGCTCTCCCAATCGCACGGCCCGCGCGGGCGGCGACGTGGATTGGTTGCGCGAGTTCAAGCTGGCGAAGAAGTTTGGCGTCGAAATCGTTACGCCCGCCGATCCCGCCTATCCGCCTCTCTTGCGGGAAGCGCCCAGCCATCCGCTGGCGCTGTATGTGAAGGGGAATGTCGCGGCACTGTCGCAGCCCGGCGTGGCGATGGTCGGCACGCGGCGCGCGACACCCTACGGCCGTGACCAGGCGTTCAAGATCGCCGAAGGGCTTGCCGAGCTGGGCTGGGCGGTCGTCTCGGGCCTCGCGCTCGGCATCGACGCCGAATCGCACCGCGGCGCCTTGGCCGCGGGCGGCACGACGGTCGGCGTCCTCGGTTCGGCGCTCGACTGCTTCTATCCGGAGGAGAACCGCGAGCTCGCGCGCGAAATCGTGCAGAAGGGCGGCGCGGTCGTAAGCGAGTTTGCGTTCGGGCGCGCGCCCGACGAGCACACGTTTCCGCAGCGCAACCACGTCGTCGCCGCGCTGGTGCGCGGCGTCGTGGCCGTCGAAGCGCCGTTCAAGAGCGGCACCTTGATCACCACGTCCATCGCCGCCGACCTCGGGCGCACGGTGATGGCGGTGCCGGGCCGCGTCGACAGCCGCTCCAGCCAAGGGTGCCTCGCGCTCATCCGCGACGGGGCGCGCCTCGTCCGCTCGGCGAAGGACGTGGACGAGGAGCTGTCGGATCTGCTTCCGGACGGGCGCGTCCCGCGTCCCGCGTCTCGCGTCCAGCCCCCGTCCTCGCCGCCCCGCGCCCCACAGGACGCCCCACATCCGCCGCGCCCCGCGTTCTCGGTCGAAGAGGCGATGATCTTGCGCGAAGTCGATGCGGAGGGCGTGACGATGGACGAGCTCGTGCGCCGCACGAAGCTGCCCGCCGCGAAGGTGAATGCGCTGTGCATGTCGCTCCGCCTCAAATCGTGCGTGCGCTTTTTTCCGGGCAACCGCGTCGCCCTGCCGCGTTCCCCTTAATTGGGGATGGAGCGACGCGCGGCGATTTTGATATACTGTTTCTATGACGAATTTCCTGCCGATCTTGATTGCAACCGTTTGCGCGTGCGGCGAAGCGCCGGAGCGCGCCAACGACTTCTACTGGGAAAACGACAAGGTCGGCTTCCGCGCCTACGGGCCGGGCGACCCGCACGTCTGGAGCGGGTTCGACATCTTTAACAAGCTGCCGGATGCCGGGGCGACGTGCGGCGAGGTGCTGCACAACCCCAGTGCCTGCGGCGACTGGCACGTGACGCCCTATAAGGGAATCCTCGACAACTACACCATCGGCGCGGGGCGCGGCTGCGGCGGCATCGCCATGTTCGCGGACGGCGAATGGAAGACGTTTCCCAACTGGGAGAGCTACCGCGTCATCACGAACGGCGACGAACGCTGCGAATTCGAGCTCGTCTATCCCGCGTTCTCGGCGGCGGGGAAGATGACGTGCCACATCACGCTGGAGAAGGGATCGCGGTTCTTCCGCAACGACGTCTCGTTCGAGAAGAAGGTGCGCGACTTCTGGGTGGGGCCGGGGCTCGACCTGGAGCCGAAGCGCGGCCACCATGGCCGAGTGGATGAACATTGCCTTGGGTATTACACCTGGGTGTCTCTCTTCGAAGACGAGAAGAACGAAGCCGAGGGTTCGACGGCCACGGCGATCATGGTGCCGTTCGACGATTCGGCCCGGCTGATGACGGACAACCAGAACTGCCGCGTCATCGCCGTCAACGCCCAGCGTTTCACCTACTATGCCGGCGCGGCGTGGTCGAAGGCCGGCGAAATCAAGAACCATTTCGACTGGAGAGAAGAACTTGTCAAACTCCAGAACAAACTCATCGAAAGCCTTCCTCCCATCGACTAACAAGAACCCAACAAGACGAAAGGAATCGACTCATGCTGATGCTCATTCTGGCGACCGTCGCCAACGTAACCATCCAGACCGCCTGCCATCCGGCGGACGTGAAGCACTATGATACCGCGACGCTGCGCGAACGGTTCGTGATGGAGAAGGTGATGGCGCCCGACGAAATCAACCTCACCTACACGATGTACGACCGCCTGATCTACGGCGGCGCGATGCCCGTGGCCGAGGAGCTGACGCTGGAGCCGATTGACGCGCTGAAGGCCGAGCACTTCCTCGACCGCCGCGAGCTCGGCGTCATCAACGTCGGCGGCGCGGGCGTCGTGACGGTGGACGGCACGGCGTATGCGCTCGACTTCAAGGAGGCGCTCTACGTCGGCTGCGGGAAGAAGGAGGTGAAGTTCGCCTCGAAGGACGCGAGCAATCCCGCCAAGTTCTACCTCAACTCCGCGCCCGCCTACAAGGCGTTCGTCACGCAGCGCATCACGAGCGACCAGGGCTGCACGAAGCCGGGCTACACGATCGGCAACTACATCAAGGCCGGATCGCTCGCGGAGTCGAACGACCGCGTCATCAACCAGCTCATCGTCAACCCCGTTCTGACGAAGGTCGCGGGCGGCGGCTGCAACCAGCTCCAGATGGGGCTGACGGAACTGAAGACGGGCAGCGTCTGGAACACGATGCCGCAGCACACGCACGCGCGGCGGATGGAGGCCTACTTCTACTTCAACGTCCCGGCGGGCCAG
>JAFPYE010000094.1 GCA_017412325.1 Kiritimatiellia bacterium
GAGGAGCCCGATCCGTCGCAGTTCGGCGTGTGGGTGCCCGGCATCGGCGCGCTGATCGGCGGCGCGCTCGAGAAGCTCGGCGTGAGCGAGACGGTCGCGAGCCTCGTCAACGACGGCGCGTGGGGCGGCGTCGCGACGGTGCTCGGCTTCGTGCCCGTCATCTTCGTCGTGTTCCTCTTCCTCGCGTTCCTCGAGGACTGCGGCTACATGGCGCGCGTCGCGTTCATCATGGACCGGCTCTTCCGCAAGTTCGGCCTCTCCGGCAAGTCGTTCATCCCGATGATCGTCGGCAAGGGCTGCGGCGTGCCGGCGGTCATGGCCGCGCGCACGATCGAGAACGAGCGCGACCACCGCATGACGGTCATCCTCGCGACGTTCATCCCGTGCGGCGCGAAGACGGTCATCATCGCGATGTTCGCGGCGTTGTTCTTCCGGGACATGTGGTATGTCGCGCCGCTCATGGACGTCATCGGCATCGCGATCATCGTCCTCGGCGGCATCGCGCTCAAGAAGTCCCGGGCGTTCGCGGGCGAGGCCGCGCCGTTCGTGATGGAGCTGCCCGCGTACCACCTGCCGACGGTCAGCGGCATCTGGCGCCACACGTGGATCCGGCTCAAGGGCTACATCCTCAAGGCGGGCCTCATCATCTTCCCCGCGTGCGTCTTCCTCTGGTTCATCATGAACTTCGACTTCCGCTTCAATCTCGTCGGCGAGGAGGGCATCGACCAGTCCATGCTCGCGACGATGGGCGGTTGGATTGCGTGGCTCCTGGCGCCGCTCGGCTTCGGCACGTGGCAGGGCGCGGCGGCCTCGGTCTCGGCCGAGATCGCGAAGGAGCAGGCCACGGCGACGCTCGGTCTCGTCGCCGCGAACATGGACGGCGCGTCCACGGCGGCGCACGTGACGAACCTCTTCGCGTCGTTCGTCCCGGCGTGCGTGCCGGCGGCCTCGAAGGGCGCGGTCGCGAAGCTCATCGCGATGTCGTTCATGGCCTTCAACCTGTTCATCCCGCCGTGCATGGTGGCGATCGCCGTCACGTTCCGCGAGATGGGCTCGAAGGCGTGGGGCTGGCTCGCCGTCGGCTTCCAGCTGTTCGTCGGCTACGTCCTCGCCCTGTCGATCTACCAGCTCGGTCTGCTCGCGATGGGCTGCGGCTTCGGCTTCTGGACGGTCGTGGCGATTCTCTTGGATCTCTTCTGCCTGTGGGCGGTCTTCCGCCCCGCGCCGAAGGCCCGGTAAAGGAAGCGGCCCATGAACATCGCATCCATCGTCATTCTCGCCGTGATCGGCATCCTCTTCGCGCTCGCCGTGAAGAGGGTGCTGAAGAAGGGCGCGCCGTGCGAATGCGGCGGAAGCCGCAAGATGTGCGGCGGGAAATCGTGCGGCTGCTGCCACTGAACAAGCCCAATCAACTGCAATCAACTTTCCCAAACCTAAAAAGGAAAAACAAAAATGAACATCAAGACAATCCTGTGCGCGGCCGCGGTCTGCGGCGGCATCACCGCGGCGACGGCGGCCGACGAGGCCGTGACGGAGGCGGAAAAGGGCGAAACCGAAGAGACGCCGATCGTGTCGGCGGAGTTCGGTCTCGCGTTCGATTCACGCTACATGACGTACGGCGTCATCGACGGCAAGGACCCGATCCTCACGCCGAGCGCGTCGATCACGTTCTTCGACTGGGCCTACTTCGGCGTCGAGGCGATCTTCGACACCTCCAAGGCGCAGGGCCGCAAGGGCGGCTACGGCAACCGTGCGCTCAAGTACACGACGCTCGATTCCATCGTCGGCCTCGCGCACGACTTCGACCTGAACGAGGATCTGGGCGCGCTGTCGGTCGACTTCAACTACATCTACGAGTACCTGCCGCGCTACCACGGCGAAGTGGGCGATACGCAGTACCTCAACCTCGAGCTGTCGCTCGGCGACCTCTGGCTGGAGCCGACGCTCGCGATCGAGCGCGATCTGATGGCGGATGACGGCACCTACGTCAACTTCGAGATCGGTCATACCTTCACGCTCGTCGGCGACGAGGAGGATCCGACGCTCACGTTTCGTCCGGCGGTCGGCCAGGGCTTCGGCAACTCGCTGCGCA
>JAFPYE010000095.1 GCA_017412325.1 Kiritimatiellia bacterium
GCACATCGTGATCGCGTCGGCGTACTTGCCCGTCATGTAGGCGCTCCACGCCGCCATCGACCGCGCGGCCTCGAGCCGCGCATCGTCGGGATAGACCTTCATGTAGCGCTTGAAGAGCGACGACGCCTCGCCGTAGCGCTTCTCGGCGTAGCTGCGGTTGGCGGCGAGGTAGAGCGCCTCGCGCCCCAGCGCGGTGTCGGGCCCGTAGTGGATCTCCATCAGTTCCGCGATCGCCGTGCGGCGGACGGCCGCGTCGTCGCTGTCAATCGTGAGCGACGCGTGGCGGAACCGCGCATAGACGGCGTAGCGGCCCTTCGGGTCCAGCTTCAGGCACTTCGCAAGCGCGGCGGCGTCGTTCGCCTCGCTGCCGTAGTGGTAGAGCGCGGCGGCGCGGACATCCTTCGCCACGTTGTCGCGGTCGAGGAGCTTCAGCTCGTCCAGGCGCGCCGCGCCCTCGCTCGCCAGCGCCTTCTGGAGCCGCGCGCGGTCAGCATGGCGCGACAGCGGGTATTTCTTCAGCAGCTCGGCGAAGAACTCCCGCGCGGACGCCTTGTCGCCGAGCGCGCGGTCGCACTCCGCCAGCCGGTACAGGAGCTCGTCCTCGGCAATGCCCTCCGCGCCGCGCACCGCGAGATACTCCGCCTTCGCGTCGGCGTAGTGGCCGCGGTCGAACTGGCGGTCGGCCATCGCCATCCGGTCGGCGGGCAGCACCGTGAACGCGGCCAGGACGAGCGCGGCGACCGTCATTTCGTCTCCTCGTTGGCGGTCGCGAGCGAGAAGTTCCACACGCCCGCGCCGCGGCAGACGTCGATGACCTTCACGAGCGAATCGTAGCTCGTCTCCTTGTCGGCGCGGACGATGACGGCCTGGCCGGGATAGAACTTCGCGATCTTCCGCAGGCGCGTGCCGAGGTCGTCGAGCGTCAGCTCGGCGCCGTTGACGCGCACCGTGCCGTCCTTGGCGATGTTGGCGATGATCTCGCCCGGCAGCCGGTCGGGGTCCTCGCCCGTGCGGGCGTTCGGCAGCTGGATGGAAATCTCCGACTCCCACTGCGAGTAGACGCTCGCGGTGACGAAGAAGCACAGCAGCAGGAAGATGACGTCGAGCATCGACGTCAGCGCCACCGTCGGGGCCTTAGGCTTGCGCTTGGGCGTAAAGTTCATCGACTTTCTCCTCCAGTGCGGCGACGAGGCGCGAGGCGCGGCGGCGGAACAGGGCGTGCATCGCCATCGACGGAATCGCCACGACGAGACCGAAGATGGTCGTCACGATGGCCTGCGAGACGCCTTGCGCGAGGACGACCGGCTTGGCGCCCGCCGAGACGTCCGCCGCGATGCCGCCGAACGCCTGGAACATGCCGAGCACCGTGCCGAGCAGGCCCACCATCGGCGCGATCGCCGCGATGTCCGCGAGCCAGTCCACCGCCATGTAGGCGCGCTCCGCGATCCGCTGGCCGGTCGCCGCGGGGTCGTACGACTTCTGGATGCGCTCGAGCGCGTCCTTGATGAAGCCGCCCTTGCGCTGCGCGATCCACAGGTAGAGCATGACGGTCAACGACATGACCGACAGGAACGCGAGGACCCACATCAGCGGGCCGCCGTAGTTCCAGGCCTTTTCGAACGTAATGACTTGTTCGGGGGTGATGATGCTGTTCATGTTCTTTTCTTCTCCTATAAATCAGTGGCGGAACGAGCGCTGCCCGGTGAAGACCATCGCGACGCCCGCGTCGTTGCAGCAGTCGATGACGTCCCAGTCGCGGATTGCGCCGCCGGGCTGGACGATGGACGTGATGCCCTCGCGGATGCCCACCTCCGCGCCGTCGCGGAACGGGAAGAACGCGTCGGACACCATCGCGCAGCCGGGGAGCCCGCCCCTCTCGGCGCGGGTCTGCTCCCAGATCTCGGCCTCGCGCTTCGCGCCGTCCGCCTCGCCGAACTTGAGGCGCAGGTCGTTGTAGGGCAGCTGGTACTTCTCCCAGCTGATCCAGTCGGCGTGCTTCGTGTAGGCCTTGTCGCGCGCGATCTCGGCGACGCCCACGCGGTCCTGCTCGCCCGTGCCGATGCCGACCGTCGCGCCGTCCTTCACGTAGAGGACCGAGTTCGACGTGACGCCCGCCTCGACGAGCCAGCCGAACACGAGGTCGTCGTATTCCTTCGCCGTCGGCAGGCGCGCGATCTTGTATTCCTTGTAGGAAACCTCGCCCGTCGCCTTGTCGGTGATCTTGCGGTTGCAGTAGGCGGGCAGGAAGTCCTCGGGCTTGCGCGCGTTCGCGCTGAACGAGGTCTGCGCCACGATGCCGCCGTCGATGAGCGACTTGAAGTCGACGACGTGCTTCGCCACGAAATCGGTGAGCCGCGCCATGTTCCGGATGCGGAAGACGCGCAGGTTCTTCTTGGTCGCGAAGAGGTCCATCACGCCGGGCGCGAAGTCGGGCGCGACGACGACTTCGGCGTAGTTCTCGACGATCAGCTTCGCCGTCTCCAGGTCGCAGTCGCGGTTGAGCGCGATCGCGCCGCCGAACGCCGCGAGCCGGTCCGCCTTGTTCGCGCGGAAGTACGCCTCGGCGAGCGTCGAGCCCGTCGCGACGCCGCACGGGTTGTTGTGCTTGACGATGACGGCCGTGGGCTTCTCCATCAAGTAGCGCAGGATGTTCAGCGCATTGTCCGTGTCGGTCACGTTCGTCTTGCCGGGATGCTTGCCCGACTGGAGGAGCTCCGGCACCGAGGCGAGGTACTGGCCCGCCTGGAGCATCTCGACGTCGCCCAGCACGAGGTTGCCGTTCACGAGGCGGTAGAGCGCGGCCTCCTGGCCGGGATTCTCGCCGTAGCGCAGGCCCTTCTCCTCGCCCGCGATGTTCCACGTCACCTTCTCGTAGCGGAGCGTCTGGCGGTTCGCGCCGTCGATGAACGAAATCTCCATCTGCGGCGCGAAGTGATCGGCTTCGATGGTCTTGTAGGCTTCTTTCAGGTCTTTCATGGTTGTGCGTTCCGTCGTTTACTTGCTGAATGTCGTGCGGAAATAGTCGATGGTCTTCGCCAGCCCCTCGTCGAGCGGCACCTGCGGCTCCCAGCCGAGCAGCTCCTTCGCGAGCGTGATGTCGGGCTTGCGCCGCTTCGGGTCGTCGCCGGGCAGCGGCGCGTAGACGATCCGCGAGGTCGATTCCGGCAGCAGCGCGAGCGTCTTTTCGGCGAGCTCCCGGATCGTGTATTCGCCGGGGTTGCCGGTGTTGACGACGGGCGTGCCGAGGCCGTGGCGTTCGCAGAACGCGTCCAGCTCCGCCTTCGGCTTCGCCATCAGCCGCACCATCGCCTCGATGAGATCGTCGCAGTACTGGAACGAGCGCGTCTGGCTGCCGTCGCCGTAGATCGTGATCGGCGCGTTCGCGAGCGCCTGCATCGCGAAGTTGGAGATGACGCGCCCGTCCTGCGGGTGCATGTTCGGCCCGTACGTGTTGAAGATGCGCACGAGCCGCACGTCGACGCCGTACGCGCGCCGGTAGTCGGCCGCCAGCGTCTCGGCGACGCGCTTGCCCTCGTCGTAGCAGCTCCGGATGCCGATCGTGTTGACGTTGCCCCAGTAGCTCTCCACCTGCGGATGGACGAGCGGATCGCCGTAGATTTCGCTCGTCGAGGTGTGGAGCAGCCGCGCGCCCGTGTCGCGCGCGAGGTCGAGCATGTTGATCATGCCGAGCACCGACGTCTTGACCGTTTCGACGGGGTTCTTCTGGTAGTGGATCGGCGAGGCCGGGCACGCCAGGTTGTAGATTTCGTCGAACTGGCCGCGGTACGGCTGCGTCACGTCGTGCAGCACGAACGTGAACGCCGGATTGACCGTCAGCGCGCCGATGTTGCGCTTCGAGCCCGTGAAGAGGTTGTCGAGGCACGTCACTTCCGCGCCTTCCGCCAGCAGCCGCCGGCAGAGGTGCGAGCCGAGGAAGCCCGCGCCGCCCGTCACCAGGATCTTCTTGGGGAGCCGAACCGCCATTTACGCCCCCGCGTGGATGCGGTCGTTCGCCGCCGCGACCTTGTTGCGCAGCTCTTCCTTGTGCGCGCGGAACTTTTCGCGCAGCGCCGCGTCCGCCGTGCCCAGGATCTGCACGGCCAAAAGCGCCGCGTTCGTCGGGCCCGCGCTTCCGACCGCGACCGTCGCCACCGGGACGCCGCTCGGCATCTGCACCGTCGCATAGAGCGCATCCAGCCCGTTCAGCGCGCCGCCCGCCACCGGGATGCCGATGACCGGCAGCACCGTCGCCGCCGCGAGGACGCCGCCCAGGTGCGCCGCGCCGCCCGCCGCCGCGATGATGACCTTCAGCCCGCGCGCTTCGGCGGTCTTCGAATACTCAATCGCCACATCGGGCGTGCGATGCGCGGAAATGACGCGCGTCTCGTAGGCGACACCGAACTTCTCCAGCGTCTGGGCCGCCTTCTGGACGAGCGGCCAGTCGCTGTCACTGCCCATCACGATGCCGACCGTTGCTTCAGCCATGTCCATCTTCCTTTCAACTTGAGCGCATATTATATCATATTTGGCGGCTTCTGCGGCGGGCGCGCGCAAGTGGCGGTCCGGCCTCAGCTCTTGAACACCGTCAGGACATTGCGGTCGCGGACGCGCTCGTAGGTCACGGAATCGGACATCTTCTTGACCATCAGGATGCCCAGCCCGCCGATGGGCCGCTCCTCCGCCGAGAGCGCCGTGTCCGGATCGGCATGGGCGAGCGGGTCGTAGGGGGCGCCGTCGTCGCTGAACACGAGTTGGACGCCCGCCGGGTCCGACGGGAACGCCACCTCGACCGAAAAGCCCGTCGCGCCGGAATGCTTGACGATATTGGAGGCGATTTCGTCGAGGACGATGTGGAGCGTCGGGCCCAGCGCCGCCAGCCGCGGGGCGCGGTCGGCCGCGGTCGCGCCGATTTCGTCGATCGTCTCGTCCAGGAACGCGCTCGCCTGCGCGATTCCCTCCTGTGTCGGCGGGAACGTGCGCGCGGCGCGTCCGTCGCCGTTCCAGCGGACGACGAGCTGGGTGCAGTCGTCGGCCTGCTCCAC
>JAFPYE010000096.1 GCA_017412325.1 Kiritimatiellia bacterium
GCTGTGCAGGCCACCCGGAGCGCGGCGTGATGCCGGGCGTCGAGGTGACGACGGGGCCGCTCGGCCAGGGCATCGCGATGGCGTGCGGCCTCGCGCTCGCGGCGAAGAAGGCGAAGACCGGCAACAAGACGTGGGTCTTCTGCGGCGACGGCGACCTGGAGGAAGGCATCAGCCACGAGGCGTGCAGCTGGGCGGGCACGCTGAAGCTCGACGACCTCATCCTCGTCTACGACTCGAACAACATCACCATCGAGGGCACGGCGCAGATGTCGATGGCCGATGACGTAAAGAAGCGCTTCGAGGCCTACGGCTGGAAGGTCTACGCCTGCGACGGCCACGACTTCGACCAGATCGACCGCACGTTCCGGCGCGCCCTGAAGACCGTCGGCCAGCCCGTCCTCGTCATCGCCCAGACGACGATCGGCAAGGGCTCGCCCAACAAGTGCAACACCTGCGGCTGCCACGGCTCGCCGCTCGGCGCGGAGGAGACGGCGGCGACCAAGGCGGCGCTCGGCTTCGATCCCTCCAAGAGCTTCTACGTGCCGGAGGAGGTCTACGCGATGTTCAAGGACCGCTTCGCGCGGCTCCACCGCGTCGCGAAGAAGTGGCGGCGCGCGAACCCGCAGCTGACGCTCGAGACCCAGGCGCCCGACTACATGAAGCTCGTCGGGGCGCTGCCGAAGTTCGAGGTCGGCACGGCGGACGCGACGCGCAACGTGAGCGGCAAGGTGCAGAACGCGCTCGCGGCGGTCGTGCCCGAGCTCGTCGGCGGCTCGGCGGACCTCGCGCCCTCGAACAAGACGTACATGAAGGGGGCTGGCGACGTCGCGCCCGGCGCGTGGGAGGGCCGCAACATCCACTACGGCATCCGCGAGCTCGGCATGACCGCGATCGCGAATGGGCTCACGGCCTTTGGCCGGTACCGGGGCTTTGGCGCGACCTTCTTCGTGTTCAGCGACTACTGCAAGCCGGCGCTTCGCCTGGCGGCGCTGATGAAGCTGCCGTCCATCTTCGTCTTCTCGCACGACAGCTTCTACGTCGGCGAAGACGGCCCGACGCACGAGCCGGTGGAGCACCTTGCGGCGTTGCGCGTGGTGCCTGGACTGACGACCTTCCGCCCGGCGGACGCCAACGAGACGGCCTACGCGTGGGTGGAGATGCTGATGAACGTCCGGGGCCCGAGCTGCATCCTGACGACGCGCCAGAACGTGCCGGTGCTCGCGGGCGTGACGCACGAGGGCGTCGCCAAGGGCGGCTACGTCATCTACCAGTCGGGGACCCAGGGCGGCGAGACGGTCGTCTTCCTCGCGACGGGCAGCGAGGTGTCGCTCGCAATCGACGCGGCAAAACAGCTGGCGGCGGAAGGCAAGTCGGTGCGCGTCGTGTCGCTGCCGTCCGTCGAGCTCTTCCTCGCGCAGAAGTGCGCCTACCGCGAAGAGGTGCTGCCGGAGCTCATGAAGAAGCGCGTCGTCGTCGAGGCGGGCGTCCGCTTCGGCTGGGACCGCTTCCGGCTCGACCACCGGACCACGCGTTTCGTGACGCTGGACCACTATGGCGAATCCGCGCCCTACAAGGTGCTCGCCCAGGAGTTCGGCTTCACGGTCGAGAACGTCCTCAAGGTCGCACGGGAAATCGCATAGGCAAAAGGA
The DNA here is from genome assembly GCA_017412325.1 of Kiritimatiellia bacterium. Lineage (GTDB taxonomy): Bacteria > Verrucomicrobiota > Kiritimatiellia > RFP12 > UBA1067 > UBA1067. Next base: position 1,650 of record JAFPYE010000096.1, read on the forward strand.
GCTGACGATGGAACTCGATACCCTCACCGCCGTTTCGCCGATTGACGGGCGCTATGCCGGCAAGTGCGCGGAACTGCAGGACGTCTTTTCGGAATACGGGCTGATCAAGCGGCGCATCCTGGTGGAGTGCGCCTGGCTGGAGGCGCTGTGCGACGCGAAGGCGATCAAGGAATGCAAGGCGCTGACGGCGGCGGAACGCAAGGCGCTCCGCGCGCTCGCGGCCAACGTCACGCTCGACGACGCGCGGCGGGTGAAGGAGATCGAGAAGACGACGAACCACGACGTCAAGGCCATCGAATACTTCCTCAAGGAGAAGGTCGCGGGCACGAGTCTCGAGACGCGCACCGAGTTCATCCACTTCGGCTGCACGTCGGAGGACATCAACAACATGTCCCACGCGCTCATGCTCCGCGACGGCAAGGCGGTCCTGCGCAAGGTGATGGACGACTGCACGGACGCGATCGCCGCGCAGGCGAAGGCGTACGCGGCGGTGCCGATGCTCGCCCACACCCACGGCCAGCCCGCCTCGCCCACGACCGTTGGCAAGGAGCTCGCGGTCGTCGCGGCGCGCCTCCGCCGCCAGGCGGGCGAGATCGACCGCCTCGTGATGCCCGCCAAGATGAACGGCGCGGTCGGCAACTTCAACGCGCACCTCTCGGCCTATCCGAAGGTCGATTGGGAAAAGCTCTCGCGTACGGTCATCGAAGGGCTGGGCCTGCGGCAGAACCGCCTCACGACGCAGATCGAGTCGCACGACGGCATCGCCGAGCTCTTTGACGCGATCTGCCGCTGGAACTCGGTCTTGCTGGACTTCGACCGCGACGTGTGGATGTACATTTCGATGGGCTACTTCAAGCAGCGCACCGTCAAGGGCGAAATCGGCTCGTCGACGATGCCGCACAAGGTGAACCCGATCGACTTCGAGAATTCCGAAGGCAACCTCGGGCTCGCAAACGCGGTGATGGGCTTTATGGCGCGCAAGCTCGCGATTTCGCGTCTCCAGCGCGACCTCACGGACTCGACGACGCTCCGCAACATGGGCGTCGGCTTCGGCTACACGCTCATCGCCATCCGCTCGACGCTGAAGGGGCTCGGCAAGCTGGAGCTCAACGAGGCGCGGCTCGCGGAAGACCTCGACCGGAACTGGGAAGTCCTCGCCGAGCCGATCCAGACCGTCATGCGCAAGGTGGGGATGGACCATCCCTACGAGCGGCTGAAGGAGCTGACGCGCGGGCGGCGGGTGAACGCCGAGACCCTGCAGGAGTTCGTCAAGGCGCTGCCGCTCCCGAAGGAGGACAAGGCGCGGCTTTTGAAGCTGACGCCCGCGACCTATATCGGGCTCGCGGAAAAACTGGCGCGGATCTGAGCGGCGGCAGGGGGCGCACGCATCATGCAGGTGCGGACACAGGCGGAATGGCGCGCAAGCGCGGAA
>JAFPYE010000097.1 GCA_017412325.1 Kiritimatiellia bacterium
CAGGGGTGCCAGCGCGGCGGGGTCGTCCACCGTGCCCGTCAGCAGGACGCGCCCCTCGTCCAGCTCCTTGGGCAGCCAGCGGCGCAGGTCGACGACGAAATCGTTCAGGAAATAGTTGGGATCGTCGGCTTTCGGGAAGAGACCGACGCCCGCATAGTCGCGGCGGAGCGTGCTGCGGGCGATGCGATTCGTCTCGTCCGCCCGCAGCAGGTCGCGCGACTTCGGCGACAACAGCCCCTTGCCGTGGGTCCGCACGAGCTCAAGGACCGCCTCCGGTTCGACCGGTGCATCGAAGGAAAAGACGGCGCGGCACTTGTCCGCCGCTACGTCGCTGTCGCACAGGACGCGGATGCGCGCGGCGGTCCGGCGACCCAGTTCGCCCAGCACGCCGCCGTCGCCGACAAGCGAATAGAGATCGGTCTCGATGCCGCGCAACGAAAGCGCGACGACCGCCGCCGCCGCGACGAGTACGGCGGCAACGGCGACTCTAGCGCAGCTTTTCATCGATGACGCGCTCGGACTGCCACGTCGTCGGCAGCGTCTCGTCGAATCCCGCCTTGGCGAGATTGAGGCGGAAGAAGCTTTCGTAGGGCTTGGAGCCGTTCAGCCCCTTGATGGAAAACGCCACCTCGCCCTGCCCTTTCGGCACGCGGCCGACGAAGTCCACCGTCTCGCCCTTGTAGAGGTTCTTCAGGAGCCGCGGATACGTCTCCGCCTCGACGCCCGTCGCGAACACGACGCGCAGGTCGGTCAGCACCGGGTCGCGGAAGCGGTTGCTCAGCCCCTCGATCCCCTCGCCCGCCTGCCAGCGGTTGCCGTCGAAGATGAAGCTCTCGCCGCGGTTCCCGTGCGTGAGCACGTCGATCAGCTCGCGGTTGGCCGTCCCCTTGACGCCATACATGTAGACGCTGATGAGCCCGTCGTTGAGGTGCGTGAAGCGCGAGAGGATCTGCGACGTCTCGCTCACGCCCGCGTTGGCGTCGCCGTCGGTCACGACGAGCGCGATGAGCGGGCGCGACGGGTCGCGCGGCAGCGTCAGCACCGAGCGCACCACCGAAAAGACGTCGGTGCGGCCGTGCGCGACGAGCTTCTCCAGCCAGCGGTCGGCGCGGTCGAAGCTGTCCTTGTTGCACTCCTGCCAGCTCGTGAACGCGTAGCTGAACTTGTTGCGGAACGCGACGAGGTTGAAGCGGTCGCCCGAGTTGGTCGCGCTGCGCAGGATCTTCTGCGTCGCGTTGCGGATGGACGTAATGCGGTCCTTGCCGATCGAGCCGGACGCGTCCATCAACAGCACGATGTCCTTCGGCACGACCTCCAGCTCCTCCTCGGGCGCGAACCGCACGCGGAAATAGAGCCAGTCGCCCGCCTGCGCGGACGTCGTCTGGAGCGAAACGACCTTCGCGATCTCCTCCGCGTCCTTCACGTCCAGCAGCTCGCGCACGGCGGTCTTCTCCGCCTCGACCACCTTGACATCCACCGTCGGCAGCACGTCGTCGCCCGGCGTGAACGACGCGTCCTCGCCGCCCGCCGTCTTCTTCGCCGGCTTCTCCTCGTCCGGCAGGGAGACGGGCAGTTCCGCGACGGCCTCCGGCCGGATCGTCGGCGCGGTGAACATCGGCAGCTCCACCTCCGGCGCGATCGGCCCCGGCTCGGCCGCCGGCGCGACGACCGGCGCGCGCGGCGCGGAGAAGCCGCCGTTCTCGGCAATCGGCGTCGAGAAGGAGCTCGTCACGCCCTCGACGTGGATCTTCTCGGAGAGGAACGGCGCGATCTCGACTTCCGGCTTCGGGATGTCGGAGATGTCCGGCTCGATGGGCGCGGGGGCCTGCACGTCGGCGGGATCGAGGTCGGACAGCGCCAGCGCGGCCGGTGCGATCTCGTCCGCCTCGGCGACCGGCGACTCGCGCACGGCCTCGACGTCGGTGACGACCTCCAGCGCGACCGGCTCGGGCGCGTCCACCGCGTCCGTGACCGTCATCGGCCCGCGCGACCGCTGCGTCGCCACGCCCGGCGTGACGTGCGCCATGATCTGCGGGCGCATGTAGATCATCAGCCCCACGTGGAGCACGATCGAGAAGATCAGCGCGCCCAGCACCACATCCTGACGGCGTTCGTTTGTCATTCCGCGGCCTCCTCGGGATGCGCGTCCAGAATCTTCTGCGCCTCGGCCACCGCCGCGCGGTCGTCGAAGAGCGTCACGACGATTGTCGCGTAGGCGACCGCGCCGCGATAGTCGGTCATCGCCTCGCAGTTCTTCGCCAGCCACAGGTAGGCCTCGGCGCGGCGCGCGTTGTCGCGGGCGTTGAGCTGCACCGCCTCCTTCAGATACGCGTCGGCCTCGCCGTGCGCATCCGTCTTGGAGAGCAGCTGGCCGAGCGACAGGACGACGCGCGCCGAATCCTCGGTGCGGATCGGCTCCGCCATCGCCTTGCGGTAGGACTCGATGGCGCCCGAATACTCGCCCGCCGCCTCCTCGGCGAGTCCCAGAAGCGAATAGCCCGCCTGCCGCCATTCCGCCGAGCCGCCGTTCGCCGCGAGCGCCCGGGCGCACATCTTGGCCTCCTCGGTCGCGTCCTCGCCCGCCGGGCAGGTCAGGAGGAACTGGCCGACGTTGCGCATCTTCGCCGCGCTCATCCGCTCGCACGCGCCCTCGCGCACGAGCTGCGCATAGGCCGCCTTCGCCTCCTTGAGCCGGCCCGCCTTGAAGTCGAAGTCCGCCAGCACGAGCCGCGCCTCGCGCGACTCGTCGAGCGACAGCCCCAGCTGCAGCGCCTCGTCCAGAAACGCACCCGCCTCGGCGTCATGCCCCAGCCGGCTGGCGGCGATGCCGCGCCAGTAGAGCGACTCCGCCTTGCGCTTGAGCCCCTTGCCCGTCGCCAACGCCTCCGCGAGCAGCAGTTCCGCCGACGACCACTTGTGCGCCCGCAGCTCCATCATCGCCTCGCGGAAGAGCGCCTCGGCGGCCTCCTCGGTCTTCGGAAAATCGATTGCAAGCCGCGCATATTCCGCGCGCGCCTCCTCCGCCAGCCCGCCCTTCTCCAGGGCCCACGCGAGGCGCAGCCGGTCGACGGCGCTCTTCGAGAGCGCGGCGCTGCGGCGCGCGGCCTCGATGATCTTCGCCGCGTTGTCGGAC
>JAFPYE010000098.1 GCA_017412325.1 Kiritimatiellia bacterium
CTGCATGAAGGGCCGCACGATGTACGTGATTCCGTTCGCGATGGGCCCGATCGGCAACCCGATCACCCAGTACGGCATTGAGCTCACGGACTCGCCCTACGTCGTCGTCAACATGAACATCATGACCCGCACGGGCGACGCGGTGATGCGCTTCCTCGACAAGGGCGGCGACTTCGTGCCGTGCATCCACTCCGTCGGCGCGCCGCTCAAGAAGGGCCAGAAGGACGTCGCGTGGCCGTGCGCGAAGAAGATCGACGACAAGTACATCACGCAGTTCCCCGAGGACGGCGAGATCTGGTCGTTCGGCTCGGGCTACGGCGGGAACGCGCTGCTCGGCAAGAAGTGCTTTGCGCTGCGCATCGCCTCGAAGCTCGCGAAGGACAACGGCTGGATGGCCGAGCACATGCTCATCCTCACGCTCACTTCGCCGGAGAAGAAGCAGTACCACGTCACGGCGGCGTTCCCGTCCGCCTGCGGCAAGACCAACCTCGCGATGATGCTGCCGAAGCTCCCCGGCTGGAAGCTGGAGACGATCGGCGACGACATCGCCTGGCTCAAGCCCGGCAAGGACGGCCGCCTCTACGCGATCAACCCCGAGAATGGCTTCTTCGGCGTCGCGCCCGGCACCTCGCAGTTCTCCAACCCGAACGCGCTCCTCTCCTGCAAGAAGAACACCATCTTCACGAACGTCGTGCTGACGCCCGACGGCGACATCTGGTGGGAGGACATGGGCATCGACGCGCCGGAGGAAGGCGTTGACTGGAAGGGCAATCCCTGCTACCGCTGCGTCGACGACAAGCGCCGCATGGGCCCGAAGCCGGGCATGACCAAGAAGGAGGTCAAGGAGCTCGGCTATGTCGCCGCGCACAAGAACAGCCGCTTCACGGCGCCGGCCGTCAACTGCCCGGTGCTCGACAAGGCCGGCTTCAACGGCAAGTTCGAGGGCAAGCCCACGGGCGTGCCGATCGACGCAATCCTCTTCGGCGGCCGCCGTCCGTCGACGATCCCGCTCGTGAACGAGGCGAAGAGCTGGACGCACGGCGTGTTCATGGGTTCCGCCGCGGGTTCCGAGGTCACCGACGCCGTCATCTCCGACCAGATCGGCCAGGTCCGCCGCGACCCGATGGCGATGCTGCCGTTCTTCGGCTACAACGTCTGCGACTACTTCCAGCACTGGCTGGAGATGGAGCGCACGTCGGTCGATCCGACCAAGCTGCCGAAGATCTACTTCGTCAACTGGTTCCGCAAGACGGCCGCCGGCGAGTTCATGTGGCCGGGCTTCGGCGACAACAGCCGCGTCCTCAAGTGGATCTGCGACCGCATCGACGGCAAGGTCAAGGCGAACGCGACCGCCATCGGCAACCTGCCCTTTGCAAAGGACATCTCGCTTGAGAACAACGACAGCGAGGATCCCAACTTCCGCGTCAACGAGAAGTACCTCAAGGAGCTCGTCACCGTGGACGTCGAGGGCTGGAAGAAGGAGATCGCCACCATCGGCGCGTCCTACGACGAATACGACAAGAAGGCGTCCAAGGACACCACGGTCGTGAACACGGCGGCCCGCCGCGTTCCGGCTGCGCTGCGCGGCATCCTCGCGCAGGTGACGGCGGCACTCTCGAAGTGAACGTCGTCAGCCTAGTCGGCCGCCCGAACACGGGCAAGAGCGCGCTTTTTAACCGCTTGGTCAAAAAGCGCGTTGCCATTGTCTTCGACCAGCCCGGCGTCACGCGCGACCGGGTGACGCGCGAGACCGAACTGGGCAATCGCAAGGTGATGCTCGTCGATACCGGCGGCATCGCCTTCGACCGGCGCGTGACGCACGATCCGCTGGACGCGGAGACACGCGCGCAGGCGGCGCTGGCGGTCGAGGATTCGGCCGTCTGCGTCGTTGTCGTGGATGCGCGCGAAGGCATTGCGCCGCTGGACGCGGAGGTGATCCAGCGCGTGCGCGAATCGGGCGTTCCCTGCCTCATCGCCGCGAACAAGTGCGACACGGCGGACGACGACTGGCGCGCGCACGAGTTCGCGCGCTTCGGGCTGCCCGTCTTCGCGACGAGTGCGGAGCACGGGCGCGGCGTCGCGGCGCTCGTCGAGGCGGTCGTCCAGAAGCTGCCGCCCGTCAATGAAGAGGAGGCGGCCGCGAAGCGCCCCCTGCGCGTCGCGGTGGTGGGGCGGCCCAACGCGGGCAAGTCCTCCTACATCAACCGTCTGCTGAATGCGCCGCGCGTGATCGTCTCGGAAATCCCGGGGACGACGCGTGACGCGGTGGAGGTCCCGTTCGCGATCGGCTCGGGGCCGGAGGCGCGGCGCTACCTGCTCGTCGACACGGCGGGGATGAAGCCGCACACGCAGATGTCGAAGACGTCCGTCGACAACTTTTCGCTCTTCCGCAGCGAGCAGGCGATTGCGGAGGCGGACGTGGTCGTGCTGGTGATGGACCCGGTGCTCGGGCCGACGCTGCAGGACAAGCGCATCGCGGGCAAGATCCTCGACGCGCACCGCGCGTGCGTCGTGATGATGAACAAGTGGGACGTGGCGCAGGAGCAGGGGCTCACCGAGACGAAGGCGACGGCCGCCCTGCGCGCGATGATGCCGTTCCTGAATTTCGCGCCGGTCGTCTACTGCTCGAACAAGTCGGGCTACAACATCCGCCGGACGGTGGACGCGATCGACGTGGCGGCGGCAAGCGCGACGATGAAGATTTCGACGGGGATGCTCAACAACGTCCTCGTCAAGGCGGCGAAGAAGACGCTCTCGCCGATGGTCAAGGGCAAGCGGCTCAAGATCTACTACGGGCTGCAGGTCTCGACGAATCCCCAGACGATCCGGCTCTTCGTGAACGACCCGAAGCTCGTCACGCCCGCGTATCTGAGCTACCTGGAGAAGAACATCCGCGCGCGGTTCGGGCTCGAAGGCGCGCCGCTGAGGATCTTCTGCAAGGCGCGCGCGCGCACTGCCGCCGCGCCCGGCGCCCGCGGCGGTCGGACCGAAACGCCCGTTCCGGAAGAAAGTGGAAGTTGAGGCATCGACCCCACTTGTCAAGCGGCGGCAAAATGTGATATACTATCATCTAAGTTTGGAAAAGCAAGGAACAATGAACTAATGCCAACGATCAATCAGTTGATTCGCAAGGGGCGCTCGCCGCTTGCCAAGCATTCGAAGTCGCCTGCGCTGAAGGCGTGCCCCCAGCGCCGCGGCGTCTGTCTCGTCGTCAAGACGATGACCCCCAAGAAGCCGAACTCGGCCCTCCGCAAGGTCGCCCGTGTGCGCCTGACGAGCGGCTATGAAGTGACGGCCTACATCCCCGGCGAAGGCCACAACCTCCAGGAGCACAGCGTGGTGCTCGTGCGCGGCGGCCGTGTGAAGGACCTGCCGGGCGTGCGCTACCACATCGTGCGCGGCAAGCTCGACTCCCTCGGCGTCGCGGGCCGCAACCGCAGCCGCTCGAAGTACGGCATGAAGAAGCAGAAGAAAGAGGGGAAGTAAGCCATGAGCCGCAGAGGTAAGACCATTGTCAAGCGCGTGACGCTCGATCCGAAGTACAATTCGGAGCTCGTCGCGCACATGATCCGCGTCGTCATGAAGGACGGCAAGAAGACCGTCGCCGAGAAGATCGTCTACGGGATGATCGACAAGGTGAAGGAGGCCCTCGCCGCCGATCCCGAGAAGTTCAAGAAGGACGACAAGCAGTTTACCGATCCGCTGGAAGTCGTGTCGGCGGCCATCGACAACATGAAGCCGCAGGTCGAGGTCAAGACGCGTCGCGTCGGCGGCACGACCTATCCGGTGCCGGTGCCGATCGCCGCGAACCGCCAGCTCTCCCTGGCGCTCCGCTGGACGACGCAGTTCGCCTCGGGCCGTCACGGCATGGGCATGCCCGCCGCCGTCGCCGCCGAGATCATCGACGCGTTCCAGGGCCAGGGCAACGTCATCAAGAAGCGCGACGACGTCCACAAGATGGCGCAGGCCAACAAGGCGTTCGCCCACTACGCGTGGGGCAACAACGCCGGCTGAGTCCGTCGAAATTGCTTTTCCGAACCGAAACCGCGGCAGAAGTGCCGCGGTTTTTGCTTTTCGACGCGTCTCGGCGAAGGGAAATATGATATACTATCGCACCACTATGAACGATCTGGCGAGTCAGCTCAATGAGACGCTGGGCGCGGCGGTGCACTTTCTCTCTCCCGCAGGCCGGCGCATGTATTTTCCCTATGGCGGCATCTTGGGGCAAGGCGCGCAGGCGCGCGGCTGCGACATCAACGCGACGATCGGCATGGCGTTCGAGGAGGACGGCTCGCCGCTGGTGATGCCGTGCTTCGCCGACCGCATCACGCTCGACCGGCGCGCGTTCCTTTACGCGCCGTCGTTTGGCCTTGCGAACCTGCGCGAGACGTGGCGCAAGATGGAACTGGAGAAGAACCCGTCGCTGAACGGCGTCGCGTTCTCCAACCCCGTCGTCACCAACGCGCTGACGCACGGGCTCCGCATCGCGGCGGAACTCTTCGCCGACACGTGCGATACGCTCGTGACGCCCGACCTCTTCTGGGACAACTACGAGCTCATCTTCGGCGAGGCCGTCGGCTGCAAGGTCGCGCACTTCAACACGTTCAAGGACGGCGCCTTCGACGTGGCGGCGATGGAAGCGGCGCTGAAGGCCGAGGGCGACAAGAAGATCCTCATCCTCAACTTCCCCAACAACCCGACGGGCTACACGGCGACGGAAGCCGACGTGCCGCGCATCGTCGCGGCGGTCAAGGCGGCGGCTGACGCGGGCAAGAAGATCGTCGTCATCCTCGACGACGCCTACTTCGGGCTCGTCTACGAAGCGGGCGTCCACCGCGAATCGCTCTTCGCCGACTTTGCCGCGCTGTCGGAGAACGTGCTGGCGGTGAAGCTCGACGGCGCGACGAAGGAAGACTACGTGTGGGGGCTGCGCGTCGGGTTCATCTCGTTCGCGTTCAAGGGCGCGACGGCGGAGCAGCTCAAGGCGCTGGAGGCGAAGGCGGCGGGCAATGTCCGCAGCGGCGTGTCCAACATCTCGTCCCTCGGCCAGCACCTCGCGGCGGCGGCGTTCGCCGATCCCGGCTATGCGCGGCAGAAGAAGGAGAAGTTCGACGTCCTCTATGCGCGCTACCGCGAAATCCGCCGCATCCTCGCCGACCATCCCGAATACGCGGACGCGTTCGAGGCGATGCCGTTCAACTCGGGCTACTTCATGTGCGTGAAGCCGCGCGGCGTCGCGGCCGAGGCGGTGCGCCAGCGGCTGATCGCGGGCTATTCGACGGGCACGATCGTGCTGTCGGGCCTGATCCGCCTCAGCTTCTCGACGGTGAGCGCGGCGAACCTGCCGCGCCTCTTCGCAAACGTCTACGCGGCGATCAACGATTTGAAAAACACGTAAACAAGAAAGGAACAAACAAATGAAATCCGTTTACACCCTCCTGTGCGCCGCGTGCGTGGCGACGACGGCCGCGTGGGGACAGGCCCCCGCCACCGAGGCGGCGCAGCCCGTTTCCGCGTCGGAAACGTTCATGGACGTGCAGATCGCCAACATGGACACGCTCGTCCAGGCGTCCGCGAAGGTCGGCGAGCTGATGGGCAACCCGATGCTGGGCGCGATGGCAAGCATGACGCTGGCGCAGGACCCGAACCTGTCGAAGCACCTGGCGAAGGGCGCGGACGAGATGGCGGTCTGCACGCTCGTCTGGACGAAGGACGAGGACGGCGACGACGACCTGGACGCGAAGTGGACGACGGCGCCGACGGCGCTGGACGGCGCGCTCGTCCGCGTCGTGATGCCGCCGAGCAGCTTTACGAAGCTCGCCCAGGTCCTCGAAAAGGGGAAGGACGGGGTTGCCGACGACAAGCGGGCGACGTTCGACGACCTGATTGCGACGGCCCGGATGGTGGAATCGTGCGAGATCGCGTTCAAGGTGGGCGATGCGGGGCTGGAGACGTTCGGTACGGTCGTGCCGGTGGCCGGGAGCGACCTCGCGCAGGTTGGCACCGTGCCGCTCGCCGCCGATCCGCTCGGGTTTGCGCCGGCGACGGCGCTGTCCGCCTCTGCGTGTGCCGCCAACAGCGGTTCCGCCGTCTCGCCGGTCGAGCAGCTGCAGAAGATTCTGGACATTCTCACCAAGAACGGCGTCAAGACCGATTGGCTGCAGATTGTGCGCGAAGGCGTCACCAGCCGCGTCACCTTCGACTGCGCGGCGGCGGTCCGGTATTTTACGGGCGAGGGCAAGGAGGCGGCCCAGAAGCTGAAACCCGAGATGTTCGAGGGCGAGGCGGCCTTGGCCAACCTCAAGGGCGCGACGCGGCCCGTGGTCGGCGGTCCCGCGATGAACACGTCGTTCTCGCTCGTAGGGGCGCCCGCGACGACGAGCCCGGGCGCGCGCTTCCAGAAGGTGCTGCCCGAGGCGGCGGCAAAGCAGCCGTTTGCCGTGTCGGTGAGTTCCTGTTATGCGCTGCTGAAGTCGGTTGCGGGCGATTGCGTCGTGTTGGCGCCGCAGGAGAAGGCGACCGCCCTCAAGTCGCTTCTGGCGACGCTGCCGCCCCCGGGCGACGGCGCGACGGCGACGGCCGTCTGGCGCGACGGCAACAAGTTCGGGTTCCTCTCGCGCCTGTCGGCCGACGAGTTCCGCAACATCGCCATCGCCGTGCAGACGGTCGGCACCTATGTGGCGATGAGCGGGATGAACGCCTGCGCCAGCTGCGACGACGATGACGACGTCGAGGTGGATGTCGACGACGACGATGACGACGACGCAGACGATGACGACTGAGGCGTTCGCCAAGGTCAACCTCACGCTGGAAGTCTTTGGCACGCGCGCGGACGGGTTCCACGCGCTGCGGTCGCTGGTCTTGCCGGTGACGCTCGCGGACACGGTGACGGTGGAGCTGGCGGACGAAATCTCCAGCGATTCGCCGTATCCCGACGACCTCTGCGTCAAGGCGGCGCGCGCGCTGCGGAAGGTCGTGTCGTCGTGCCGGCGCGCGTTCGAGCCGAAAGTGCCGGGCGTGCGCATCCATGTCGACAAGCGCATCCCGGCGGGCGGGGGCCTGGGCGGCGGCTCGGCGGATGCGGCGGCGACGCTCTGCCTGCTGAACGACCTGTGGGGGCTGTCCCTCGGGATCGGAACGTTGGCGGCGATCGGCGCGTCGGTCGGCAGCGACGTGCCCGCGCTTGTCCTCTCCCGCGCCAAGGGGCTTGTCCTCATGGAAGGGCGCGGGGAGGTCGTCGCGCCGTATGGGGTGCAGTTCCAGCCGCTCAACCTGGTGCTCGTCAATCCGGGCGTCTTCTCGTCGACGGCGGAAGTCTACAAAAATTGCACGTCGCGCGTGACAGACGACCCCTCGATAGTGTATAATATGCGCCACGCTTTGGAAAGCGGCGACGTGCGCGCCATCGCCGCCGCCTTGCAGAACGACCTTGAAGCGCCGGCCGTCCGGCTCCACCCGGAGATCGCGGCGGCGAAACGGCAGCTCGCGGCGGCGGGCGCGGTCGGCTGCGCGATGAGCGGCAGCGGATCGACTGTCTTCGGTCTCGTCCCCGACGAAGCGGCGGGACGTCAAATCGCGGCTTCGCTGGCGGCAAAAGGCCTCGCGGCCTGGAGCGCCCGTTCAGCTTGTCCCTTCGTATAGCGGCAGTACACGGGTTTTTGATACCCAGAGTAGTGGTTCGACTCCACTAGGGACAACCAACCGCCGGTGTTTGGCGGGCCGCAAATCCGCCGCGCGATTCCGCCGATTCTTTCACACGGGGGCGGGGAAATTTGATAAACTATATCACCAAACGAAAAGAGAAACAAAACGAAACAGAAGCAAGCAGAAAGAAAAACGACAATGAGCGAACAGAAAAAGTACGTGTACTTCTTCGGCGCGGGCCAGACCGAAGGCAATGCCAACATGCGCGAGCTGCTCGGCGGCAAGGGCGCGAACCTCGCGGAGATGGCGGGTCTCGGACTCCCCGTGCCGCAGGGCTTCACGATCTCGACCGAGGCCTGCACGCGCTACTATGACGACGGCAAGGTGATCGGCGACGACATCATGGCGCAGGTCATGGAGTACATCGACAAGCTCGAGAAGTCGGCCGGCAAGAAGTTCGGCGACGC
>JAFPYE010000099.1 GCA_017412325.1 Kiritimatiellia bacterium
CCCATCGGGTGGTCGACAGGGTTCATCGCGACGCCGCGGACGGTCGGGCGGATGCCCATCAGGCGCTTGCGCCCGGCCTTGCCGAGCTTGACGCCCTCCCAGTCGCCGTTGCCGACGGTGCCGACGGTGGCGAGGCAGCGCGCGAGAACGCGGCGGACTTCGCCGGACGGCATGCGGAGCAGGACGTAGTCGCCGTCGCGCGCCTGGATCTGGCAGGCGTTGCCCGCGCTGCGGGCGAAACGGGCGCCGGCCCCCGGGACGAGCTCGACGGCGTGCACCATCAGGCCGACCGGGATCTTCGCCAGCGGACGCGCGTTGCCGACGCTCGGCTCGGCGTCCGGGCCGGAGAGCAGAAGCTGCCCGACCTTGAGGCCTTCGGGGGCGAGGATGTAGCGCTTTTCGCCGTCAAGGTAGTTGAGGAGCGCGATGTTCGCGCTGCGGTTCGGATCGTACTCGATCGTCGCGACGCGGGCGGGGATGCCCGTCTTGTCGCGGCGGAAGTCGACGATGCGGTAGCGCCTCTTCACGCCGCCGCCCTGGTGGCGGGTCGTGATGCGGCCCTTGTTGTTGCGGCCGGCGGTCTTCCGCGTGGCCTCGGTAAGCCCGCGCTCGGGTTTCTGCGCGGTGAGCTCCTTGCGGTCCTGGGAGACGCGCCCCCTGAGACCCTCGGACCTCGGTTTGTAACTCTTCAAGCCCATGTCTTGTTTGCCTCCGTGGCGTTAAACCGCCTCGATGCGCTCCCCGGCCTTCAGCGTCACGATGGCGCGCTTCCAGTCGGAGGCCTGGACGACCCGGCGGTTGCGAAGCATGCGCTTCTTGCCGGCGTAGTTCTGCGTGTTGACCGCGAGGACGTGGACGCCGAAGGTCTCTTCGACCGCCTTGCGGATCTCGATCTTGTTGGCCTCGGGCGCGACCTCGACGAGGTAGCGGTTGCCCTCGGCGAGCATGGTGCCCTTTTCGGTCACCTGCACGCGTTTGATGATTCCGTCGTGCTTCATTCCGTCACCTCCGCCTTCTCGGCCTTGCCCATGCGGGCGGCGAGCTTGTCGAGGCCGCCCTTCGTCGCGACGACCGTCTTCGCCTGGAGAAGCGAGTAGACGTCGAGCTGCGTGGCCGTGAGGGCCTCGGCCTTCGGGATGTTGCGGACCGCGAGGAGGAACTTCTCCTCCGGCTTGTCCGTCACGAACAGCACGCGGCCGGTGAGGCCGAGCGCCTTGATGAGGGCCGCGACGTTCTTCGTCTTGCCATCGGCCGGGAGGGCGTCGACCACGACGACCTTGCCGTCCTTGATCTGCTCGCTCAGCGCGTGGCGGAACGCGAGGTCGGCGACCTTCTTGTTGATCTTCGTGCAGTAGCAGCGGGGCTTCGGGCCCATCGCGACGCCGCCGCCGCGCCACACGGGCGAACGGCGGAAGCCGGCGCGGGCGTTGCCCGTGCCCTTCTGCTTCCAGGGCTTCTTGTTGCTGCCGGCGACTTCGCCCTTGCCAAGCGTCGAGGCCGTGCCGGCGCGGCGCGCGGCGAGGGTCGCCACGACGACGTCCTTGACGGCCTGGTCGCCCTTGTCGAGCACCAGGAGCTCGTCGGCGAAATCCACCTCGGCGGCGGCCTCGCCCTTATCGTTGAATGACTTGATCTTGCTCATTGCTAGTCCTTCTTGAGGGCCTTGCGTACGATGACTGTGGAGCCGACGGATCCGGGGACCGCGCCGCGCACCAGGAGAACGTTGTCGTCCTTGCGGACCTGTACGACCGCGAGGTTGCGGGTCGTGCGCTGCACGGAACCCATGTGGCCGGGCATGTGCTTGCCCTTGGCGATCCAGCCGGGGAGGTCGCGCTCGCCGATGGAGCCGATGCGCCGCTTGCTGTGGCCGCCGTGGGTCATCGGGCCGCCGCCCATGCCGTAGCGCCGCATGACGCCGGCGAAGCCCTTGCCCTTCGTCACGGCCGTGACGTCGACGAGCTTGACGCCGTCGAAGACGCCGACCGTCAGCGTGTCGCCGACCTTGACCGCGTCGCCTTCCGCGTCGAACTCGCGGAGCGTGCGGCAGGGCGCGACGCCCGCCTTCTCGAAGCGCGTGCGGACGGCCTTCGTGAGACGCTGCGGCTTCTGGGCTTCAAACCCGACCTGCACGGCGTCGTATCCGTCCTTGTCCTTGCTCTTGACCTGCACGACCGGGCAGGGGCCGACCTCGAGGACGGTCACCGCGACGCGGCGCCCCTCGGCGTCCCAGACCTGGGTCATGCCAATCTTCTTTCCAATTAGACCGTTCATGGTGTCCTACCGCCTCTTGTTAAATGCGAATGGAAATGTCCACGCCGGCGGGGAGGTTGAGCTTCTTGAGCTCGTCGACCGTCTTCGCCGTGGGGCTGACGATGTCGACCAGACGCTTGTGCGTCCGCATCTCGAACTGGTCCATGGACTTCTTGTCGACATGCGGGCTGCGGTTGACCGTCCAACGCTCAATGCGCGTCGGCAGTGGAACCGGGCCCACAACCCGTGCGCCCGACCCGCGGGCGGTTTCTACTATGCTCTCGACGGCCTGATCCAGAACCCTGTGATCGTAGGCCTGCAACCGAATGCGTATGCGTTGACTTTGCATGCTTGTACCGCTACCTGTTCAACAACTGTTCCTTGACTGACTTCGGCGCCACGGCGAACGCCCCGGGCTCCATCGTGTAGCTCGCGCGACCGCGAGACAGCGAACGGATGGCCGTTGCGTAGCCGAATAGCTCCGCGAGCGGAACGTCGGCGTCCACGACCTTCGTGCCGCCCCG
>JAFPYE010000100.1 GCA_017412325.1 Kiritimatiellia bacterium
AAGACGGCGGCGGCGCGCGCGCCACGGGCGAAAACGGCAAGAGCCAGAAGACGCCGAACATCAACACGTTCGGGCGCGACCTGACCGATCTCGCGCGGAAGGGCCAGCTCGATCCCGTGATCGGCCGCACGAAGGAACTGCGGCGCGTCATCCAGATCCTGTCGCGGCGGACGAAGAACAACGCCGTGCTGATCGGCGAGGCGGGCGTCGGCAAGACCGCCGTCGCCGAAGGGCTGGCGCAGGCGATCCATCGCGGCGAAGTGCCCGAGAAGATGCAGAAGAAGCGCGTCGTCGCGCTCGACATGGCGCGCGTCGTCGCGGGCACGCAATACCGCGGCCAGTTTGAGGAGCGCCTCAAGCGCATCATCGACGAGACGAAGCGGTCGGGCAACATCATCCTCTTCCTCGACGAGATCCACACGCTCGTCGGCGCGGGCGGCGCGGAAGGCGCGATGGACGCGGCGAACATCCTCAAGCCCGCGCTCGCGCGCGGCGAGCTGCAGTGCGTCGGCGCGACGACGCTGAAGGAATACCACAAGTCCATCGAGAAGGACGCCGCGCTCGAGCGCCGCTTCCAGTCGGTGCAGGTGGACGAGCCGAGCGTCGCGGACACGATCGAGATCCTCAAGGGCCTCGCGCCGAAATACGAGGAGCACCACGGCGTGACATTCAGCGCGGCGGCGCTGCGGGCCGCGGCGGAACTGACGGCGCGCTACCTGCCGTCGCGCCAGCTCCCGGACAAGGCGATCGACGCGATGGACGAGACGGGCGCGCGGCTGCGGATGGGCGCGAGCGCGCGGCCGAAGGCGCTCACGGCGCGGCAGGAGGCCATCGACACGCTGCGCGGCAAGAAGGACGCGGCGGTGAAGCTCGGCGACTTCGACACCGCCGCGCAGTACCGCGAGGCGATCCGCCAGGCGTCGGCCGAATTCAGCGAGGAGCTGAAGAAGTGGAAGGCGACGCACGCCGAGGAGACAATCGCGGTCGACGAGGAGCAGGTCGCGGACACGGTCGCGTCGATGAGCGGCGTGCCGGTCGAGAAGATGAACGCCACGACCGCCGAGAAGCTGCTGGGCATGGAAAAGGCGCTGGGCGAGGTGGTCGTCGGGCAGGAGCCGGCGATCAAGGCCATTGCGCGCGCGCTCCGGCGCAGCCGCGCGTTCCTCGCCGACCCGAAGCGGCCCATCGGCTCGTTCCTCTTCCTGGGGCCGACGGGCGTCGGCAAGACGCACCTCGCGAAGATGCTGGCCGCGCGCGTGTACGGCGACGACAAGGCGCTCGTCACGCTCGACATGAGCGAATACCAGGAGAAGTATTCGTCGTCGCGGCTCGTCGGCGCGCCGCCCGGCTACGTCGGCTACGACGAGGGCGGGCAGCTGACGGAAAAGGTGCGGCGGCGGCCCTATTCGGTCATTCTCTTCGACGAGTTCGAGAAGGCGAACGGCGACGTCTGCAACATGCTCCTCCAGATCCTGGACGACGGGCGGCTGACGGACGGGCAGGGGCGCGTCATCGACTTCCGCAACACGATCGTCATCTGCACGGCGAACCTCGGCTTCGACTTCGCGCGCGAAGGGCACACGCTGGGCTTCACGACCGAGACCGCCGCGACGAGCTACGATACGCTGAAGGAAAAGCTGCTCGCCGAGGCGAAGCGCGCGTTCCGCCCCGAGCTCCTGAACCGCTTCGACGAGACGGTCGTCTTCCGCAAGCTGGAGAAGGCGGACCTGGCGCAGATCCTGAAGCTCGAGCTGGACAAGCTCGCGGCGCGGCTCAAGGACGCGCACGTCGCCTTCACGCTCGACAAGAAGGCGGAGGAGTTCCTCGTCGAGAAGGGGTACGATTCCGCGCTCGGCGCACGGCCCCTCCGGCGCGTGGTGCAGGACTACGTCGAAGACCCGCTCGCCGACCTGCTGCTGGCGGGCAAGGCGAAGCCGCGCCTGCGCGGGCGGCTCGCGAAGGACGGCCAGTCGATCAAGTTCTAGCCGTCCGCCGGGCGGGCGACTTGAACAGCCCGCGGGAGAAAGTGTATAATATCAACCAACCCACACCAACAAGGAAAACGAACATGTCACTGAACATCGTCACCGAGATCGACAACCGCGTCGCCATCCGCCACGTGCTGATGAGCGTGAGCGACAAGACGGGCCTCGAAACGTTTGTGCCCGCCCTCGTCAAGGCGTGCCCCGGCGTGAAGATCTATTCGACGGGCGGCACCTACGTGAAGGTCAAGGAGATCCTCGGCGCGGACGCGGACAAGACGCTCGTCGCGGTGTCGGACTACACGGGCCAGCCGGAAATGCAGGGCGGCCTCGTCAAGACGCTCGACTTCAAGATCTACCTGGGGCTTCTCTCCGAGACCTACAACGCGGCGCACCAGAGCGACATCCAGCGCCTCTCCGCCGTGCCGCTCGACATGGTGGTCGTGAACCTCTACCCGTTCCAGGCGACGGTGGCGAAGCCGGACGTGACGCCGGAGATGGCGCGCACCAACATCGACATCGGCGGCCCCTGCATGTGCCGCGCCTCGGCGAAGAACTACCTGCGCGTCGCCTCGGTGACGGACCCGCTGGACTACCCCGCGCTCGCGCAGGAGCTCGAATCGCGCGGCGGCACACTGGGCCTCGACACGCGCTTCCGGCTGATGAAGAAGTCGTTCGCGCACACGGCGGCCTACGACGCCGCGATCGCGCAGTTCTTCACGACGCGCACGTGGGAAGAGGTGGACAAGACCTACAACCAGCATTGAGATGTCGTCGCGGAAGAGCAAGGTCCTGATGCGCAAGCTGCGCCGCCCGTTCGAGTGGCTCGGCGTGTGGATCGGCTTCGCGATCCTGACGCGCGTCTCGCACAAGGGGCTCTTCCGGCTGTGCGACTTCGTCTCGGCGGTCATGTACCGCTTTGACGCGAAGGGCCGCCGCCACGCGGAGGCGAACTTGAAGGTCATTTTCGGCGAGCTCGACCCGGCGCGCCGCGAGAAGATCGTCCGCGGCAGCTACCGCAACATGGCGCGGACGGTCGGCCACGCGTTCTGGACGTGCCGCGACGCGCTCGCGCGCGTCAAGGCGACGGGCGAGATGAGCGCGTCCGGCCGCGCGTTCCTCGCCGCGCACAAGCCTGCGATCACGGTCTCGGGCCACATCGGCTGCTGGGAGATCCTCTCGCAGCTCGCGTTCCTCGAAGGGCACGTGATGATGTCGGTCGCGAAGGACATCGGCACGAAGGGCATGACGGATCTTCTCATGAAGGCGCGCATGTCGATCGGCCAGGAGATCGTGCACGCCGACGGCGCGTTTCGCGTGCTGATGCAGGGGCTGAAGGACGGCAAGTCGCTGGGGCTCCTCGTCGACCAGGCGGTCCGTCCGTCGGACGGCGGCGTGTGGATCCGCTTCTTCGGCAAGCCGATTCCCGTCTCCGCCGCGCCCGCGTTCTTTTCCGCGAAGGGCAAGGCGCCGATTGCGACGGCGTGGTCGCGGCCGCTGAAGGACGGGCGCTACCGCTGCGAGACGATCAACTTCTACACGCCCGAGGACGCGCGCGACATCTGGTGGCTGACGCAGCGCATCGCGAAGGACCTGGAGGGCGTCATCCGCCGCCATCCGTCGCTGTGGGTCCTGAACTACAACGCCTTTCGCAAGACGCCGACCGCCGAGGATCTCGCGAAGCTGGAGGCGAAGGAGAAGGGGCGGTTGACGAAATGAAGATCCTTCAGGTGTTGCCCGCGCTGGAGCAGGGCGGCGTCGAACGCGGCGCGGTCGAAGTCGCCACCGCGCTGGCGCAGGCGGGCATCCCCTCGTCCGTCGCTTCCGCCGGCGGCCGTCTCGTCGAGAAGCTCGACGCGCTGGGCGTTGCGCACTTTACGCTGCCGCTGGCCTCGAAGAATCCCTTTGTCATCCGCCGCACGGCCGGCCGGCTGGCGGACATTGTCCG
>JAFPYE010000101.1 GCA_017412325.1 Kiritimatiellia bacterium
GCGGTGGCCTTCTCCGAGCCGCACGGCTACAAGACGGCGGCGTTCGACCTTGAGCTGAGCTGCCCGGACGCCCCGACCGCGCAGATCTACTACACGCTCGACGGTTCCTCGCCCACGACGGCCTCGACGCCCTACACGGGCGCCATCCGCGTCGACAGGACGACCGTCGTCCGCGCGGCCGTTCCGGTCGAGAACACGATCCTGCAGTTCGACACGTCCGCGACCTACATCTTCCTCGACGACGTCCTCGCGCAGGCCCGTTCGACGACCGCGCCCGCGTCGGCCGTCGGCTTCCCGGACGACAACGCCGTGAACAACCAGGAAATGCTCTACGGCATGGAGCAGAGCATCGTGACCGGCGACGACCGCGAGCGCCTGCTGCGCGGCTTCACGAACTCGATCGCGACGCTTTCGATCGTCGTCGACCCGGCGAACCTCTTCAACAGCACGACGGGCATCTACGTGAACCCGCGCGGCGAAGGGGAGACGTGGGAGCGCCAGATCATGCTCGAAGGGTTCGATCCGACGGGCGTCGGCGCGGACTTCGCGCAGCCCGCCGGCCTCCGCCTCCGCGGCGGCAACAGCCGCAGCACGGGCAAGCCCAAGCACTCGCTCCGGTTCTTCTTCCGCAGCTCCTACGGCGAGAGCAGCCTCGCGGCGAAGATGTTCGTGGGCGAGCCGCTTTCGCCCAACGGCGAGGGCAAGATGAAGGAGGAGATCGGCGAATACGACAAGCTCGACCTCCGCACCTCGCAGAACCTCTCCTGGGCGAACGAGAACAGCGGGAACGACACGTTCGTCACGGAGGTGTTCTCGCGCGACTCGCAGCGCGACCTCGGCCAGCCCTACACGCGCAGCCGCTACTACAACCTGTTCATCAACGGGCAGTACTGGGGCCTCTACCAGACGCAGGAGCGCGGCGACGAGCACTGGGGCGAGGCCTACCTCGGCGGCGACTCGCTGCAGTACGACCTGATCAAGACGGCGTCCACCTACGTGAACAACAGGCTCTCCTACTCGATCGAGTGCAACGAGGGCACGTGGGACGCCTGGAGCAACCTCTGGCACATCGCCACGCAGGAGGGCTTCGGCGAAGGCCATGAGGCCAACTACAACAAGGTTCTCGGCCTCAATCCCGACGGCACGCGCAACCCCGCCTACCCGATTCTGCTCAACGCCGAGAGCCTGATGGTCTACATGCTCGTGTCGCACTACGTCGTGGACCAGGACGGGCCGACCTCTCCGTTCAGCTCCATCGACAAGGGCCACGCCAACAACTTCTACGCGATTCGCAACCGCGACGACGCCGGCGCCGTGAAGGGGTTCGTCTTCCTGCGCCACGACGCGGAGATGTCGATGGGCCAGAACGGCAACACCGGCGCGAGCCAGAATCCGACGCTCTGGGGCACCGAGGCGCAGACGAGCCCGACCGTCGGCAGTCCGGATCCGACCGGTCTCGGCAATCAGAAGTTCCGCACGATCCCGTACTTCACGCCGGCCGAGCTGCACTACCTGCTGATGCAGAACCCGGTCTACAAGCGCCAGTACGCCGACCTGTTCTACCGGGAGTGCCTGCGCGAGGGCGGCGCGATGACCGTCGAGAACGCGACCGCGCGCTACACGAGCCGCATGGCCGAGATCGACGACGCCATCGTCTGCGAAGCCGCGCGCTGGGGCAAGAGCAAGAACCGCTCCA
>JAFPYE010000102.1 GCA_017412325.1 Kiritimatiellia bacterium
CTCGCCCGTGCTCGCGCTGGACGACGGGCCGGACGGCATCTACCGCCCGAAGGCGCTCAAATCGATCGGCATGACGAACTCGCCCCACTTCGATCTTTCACCTCTTGCCGCCGCCAGAAAGGCTGCGGCGGAAGAAACAAACACACAAGGAGAAAACCAAATGGACAAGGAAATCCTCGACGCTCTCGGTCTCGCCGAAGGCGCGTCGAAAGCAGACGTCCTCGCAGCCATCAAGGCGATGAAGGACGAGAAAGCCGCAGCCGCCCAGCAGGCGACCGACGCTCAGAAGAAGGCCGACGAAGCCGAGGCGGCGTGCCGCGGCTTCAAGGCCGACGCGTTCATCGCGGCGAACAAGGAGCGCATCTCCGACGTCGCGAAGTTCCGCGAGGCGTATCTGAAGGCGCCCGAGGCGACCGAGGCGGCGCTCGCGCTCTGCCGGGCCCCGGCCGCGAAGCCGAGCGATACGCGCATCGCCGCACGCGACGCGAAGACCCCGGATGCGACGAGCGGCACCGGCGACAGCAAGGCCAAGATCGCCGCGCGCAACAAGGCCGTCAACGAATACATGGCCGCGCACAAGTGCTCGTTCCAGACCGCCTGGAGTGCGTGCCGCGCGTGCGACCCCGAAACTTTCGCCGATTAAGGCAACTCAAGGAAAGGAAATACAATCATGGCAATCGCCAACGAAACAGCACTGGTGCGCATGGCCAACAAGGCCAGCACCGACCTCACCGGCAAGGAAGGCTACGTCGCCGTCTACGACAGCGGCCTCGCCCTCGCCGCCACCGCCAACCTCGCGGGCGCGCTCGGCGTCATCGTCGAAGGCGGCGCGAACAGCTCCGACGTCGCCATCGCGGGCGCGTTCGGCGGAATCGTCCGCTGCAAGGCGGGCGGCTCCATCTCCTGCGGCGCAAAGGTCAAGGTCGTCAACGGCGGCACGGTCGAGTCCTACAGCTCCGGCGCGGGCACCGTGATCGGCGTCGCGCTCCAGGCCGCCGCGGCCGACGAGCTCTTCGAGGTCGCGCTTCGCACCCCCATCACCTTCGCAAGCTGATCAACCCCCTCAAGGAAAGGAAATTCACAATGGGAAAGCTTGGTACCTCCACATTCGTTGAAACCCTGAAGAACTACGCCTTCGGCGTGGCCCAGGACGTCAAGACCACCCTCGCGGACTTCATCGCGCCGCGCGTCCCCGTCGGGGTCGCCACCGGCAAGTTCAAGAAGTTCAGCACCAAGAACGCCTTCCAGCTCTACGACACGCAGCGTGCCGTGGGCGGCATGGCCAAGCGCATCGAGTTCGCTGCGGACGACGGCAACTTCAACTGCGTGCCCAACGCGCTCGAAGTGCCGATCGACGACCAGGAGCGCGCGCAGGCTGGCTCCGCCGACGCCGCGCTGGAGGAGGCGAAGACCCGCACGCTCGTCATCAACGCGGCGCTGGCGCGCGAGAAGAAGATCTTCGACCTCGTCAAGTCCGGCGTCTCCGCCGTCGCCTCCAAGGGCGTCTGGTCGTCCGACGCGACCGCCGATCCGATTGACGAAATCGACGAGCAGATCGCGGCGATCGCCACCGCGACGGGAATGCTCCCGAACCGCATGGTGATTGGCCTCGGCGCGTGGCGCATCCTGAAGAACCACGCCAGCGTCCTCAAGCGCCAGCAGGGCGTGACGGACAAGGGGATCAGCCTCTCTGGCTTCGCCGCGATGCTGCTCAACCCCGCGATGGACGTCCGCGTGGGCGTCATGGGCTACGACGCCAACAAGATGGGGAAGAGCGAGTCGAAGGCGAACGTCGTCGGCTCGGAGATCTTCCTGTTCCACGGCAGCGACAACCCGACGCAGTACGATCCTGGCTTCGCCAAGACCTTCTCGATCGGCTCGAACTCGGTCGAGGACGTGCGGATGTACCGCGACGAGCGCAGCCGCTCCGACATCCTCGCCGTCGACTGGTCCGAGGACGTCCAGGTGGTCAGCTCCATCTGCGCGAAGCGCATCACCGTTTCGTGATTCCCTCCCCCCGCGCTCCAAGGGGCTTCAGACGCCCCTTGGAGCGTTTTTGAAAACTCTTCAACAGCCCGCAGACATGGCTTGGAAAAAACCGACACTCGACGATTTCTTCGCGACGCTCGACGCCGAGGAGGCGGCGCTGTTCGCGCGCAACGAGCAGGACGACCAGGCTCCCATCGACCAGCAGATCGCGATGACCGTCTCGCACGTGCGCGGCTTCATCCGCTCCGGCCGCAAGTGCCGAATGCCGGGCGACGAATCACTCCTGCCGGACATGCTCATCACGCCGGCAATGGACTTCGCCGCGTTCAATCTTCTCAAGCGC
>JAFPYE010000103.1 GCA_017412325.1 Kiritimatiellia bacterium
CGCCGAAATGGAAAAGCTGATGACCGACGTCATGTACGAAGCGCCCGGCAACGACGCGATGAAGCGCGTGACGGTGGACGTCAAGATGATCAAGGAAAGACTCGGCTGAGCCATGCTTCTGACACTTCTCAAATCCAAGCTGCACCGCATCCGCGTGACCGAGGCCTGCCTCGACTACGAAGGGTCGCTTTCGCTCGATCCCGACGACATGGAGGCGGTGGGGATCGTCCCCTACGAGAAGATCCTCTGCGCCGACGTCGAGAACGGCAACCGCTTCGAGACGTATGCCATCGAAGGCGCGCGCGGCAGCCACGTCTGCTGCCTGAACGGCGCGGCCGCGCACCAGGGCAAGGTCGGCGACCGCCTGATCGTCATGGCGTTCGCCCAGCTGACGCCCGAGGAGGCGCAGGGCTTTACGCCGCGCGTCAAACACTTCAAGGGCTGACGGCTTGACGGCGCTCTCGCTAGCGGTTCTCGCCGCCCTCTTCGCCCTGTCCGCGTTCTTCTCGGGATCGGAAACGATCCTCTTCTCGCTCACGTCCGTCCAGCGCGCGCGCATCCGTTCCCGCAGCGCCCGCGCCGACGCGCTTGTCTCCGCGTGCGTGGACGATTCCGCGCTGCTCCTCGCGACGCTCCTCGTCGGCAACACGCTCGTCAACTTCGCCATCGCGACGATCGGCTACTCGCTCTTCGCCGCCGCGTTCCCCGTCTGGGGCGGATTTGTCGCCGTGCCCGCGATGACCGTCTTCCTGCTCCTCTTCGGCGAAATCACGCCCAAGCGCCTCGCGCTCCGGCACGCCGAGCGGTTTGCGCCCGCCGCCGCGCGCTTTCTCCTCTTCTGGCGCGCGGCCCTCAAGCCGTTCAGCCTGCTCTTCCGCTTTTCGTCGCGCGCCTACGCGGGCGCGATCGCCGAGGAGCGCCGCGCGCTGTCCGACGCGGAACTCGTCAGCGTCCTCGAATCTGCCGCCGAGCACGGCGACTTTGCCGCGGAGGACGCGGAGATGATCGCGGGCGTGCTGCGGCTCTCCGAGCTCCACGCCAACGACGAGATGACGCCGCGCGTCGATTTCGAGGGGTTCGACTCCGACTATCCCGACGCCGTCCGGCAGGAGCGCCTCGCGGCCGCGCGCCACCGCTACCTGCCCGTCTACCGCCGCACGCCCGACGCCATCGAGGGCATCATCGACCGCACGACCGGCCGGATCGAGGACGCGCTCTTCGTGCCCGAGCAAGTGACGCTCGACGACCTCCTCTTCACCTTCCGCAAGTCCGGCAAGCCGATGGCCATCGTCCTCGACGAATACGGCGGCACGGCGGGGCTCATCACGCTCAACGACGTGCTGGAGCTGATCATGGGGCCGTCCGTCTTCGGTTCGGCGAGCGACGAGCCCTCCATCCGCCGCCAGTCGCGCAACGCGTGGATCATCGACGGGCGCGCGAGTCTCGACGAGATCAACCGCGAGCTCGACCTGGAGCTGGAGGCGGAGGACGCCGACCGGCTCGCGGGCTGGGTGGCGTTCAACGCCGAGCGGCTGCCGCACGTCGGCCAGCAGATCGAGGCGCAGGGCTGCCGCGCGACCGTGCTCAAGCGGCGCGGCCGCCGCGTGACGCTCGTCAAGCTGGAGGTGCTGAAGTATCCCGAGACCGACACCGACGAGGAGCTGCTCGCGGAAACGGACGAGCAGGTCGAAAAGACCGAGGAGGACGAGGTGTGATGGTCGCCGCGCTGCTCGCTCTCGCCATGGCCGTCGCGCTCGCCGCCGCCGCGTTCTGCGCGGGGTCGGAAACGGCGTTCCTCTCCGTCAGCCGGGGGCGGCTCCTGCACCTCGCGCGCGAGGGGAGCGCCGCCGCGAAGATCGTCAAGGCGGCCATCGACGATATGACGGCGACGATGACGTCGCTGCTCGTCGGCAACAACCTCGCGGCGGTCGTCTTCTCGTCCGCGAGCGCGGCGCTGTCGGCGCGGCTGTTCGCGGAGTCCGCCGTCGCGCGCACGGTGTGGTCGGTCGCGGCCGCGTTCACGGTCCTCTACCTGAGCGAGTTCCTGCCGAAGCTCCTCTGCTCGACGCGGCCGCTCCGGCGCATCCTCGCGCTCGCGCGGACCTACCGCGTGTTTGCGTTCGTGATGGCGCCGCTGACGGCGGTGGCGACGGCGATTACGTCGCTTGCGGCCGGGCGCGCGCGGCGGACGGACGCGCAGCCGCCGGTGACGGTCCACGACCTGCTGCGCATCCTGGAGGACCGCAAGAACGGGGTGCGGCTGACGGACTTCGAATCGGCGCTCATCTCGCGCATCCTCGTCCTGCGGCGGAAGGGCCAGCCGGTCACGCCCGACGCGCTCCTGCGCGCCCTCGACGACGAAGACTGAATTTGAAAATCGCGGGGACGGTCCCGGCGATCACCAGTTGACGGGGGCGATGCCGTGCGCGGCGAGGTAGTCGTTGGCGCGGGCGAAGGGCCGTGAGCCGAAAAAGCCCCGATAGGCCGAGAGCGGCGACGGATGGGGCGAGGCGATGACGCAGTGACGCGCACGGTCGATGAACGCGCCCTTGCGCTGGGCGTAGCTCCCCCACAGAATGAAGACGAGGTGCTCGCGGCGCGTGGCGAGCGCGTGGACGACGGCGTCGGTGAAGACTTCCCAGCCCCTGTTCTGGTGCGACCCCGCGCGGTGCGCC
>JAFPYE010000104.1 GCA_017412325.1 Kiritimatiellia bacterium
CGAGTCGAGCGCGCTGGACCCGTTGCAGACGGCGGTTCTCAGCGCGTTGCCTTTGACTTTGAGGTTGCGGAGCGTGAAGTGGCTTTCGGGCAGGCTGGAGACGCTGACGCCGAGCTTTTCCGCCATCGCCCTTCTCGCCGTTTCGTCGAGCGAATGGTGGCCGCGATCGCATGCCTCCATCCGCCGTCCGCACTGGGCGATCTGGTCCTTGAAATCGTTCAGCACGTCCTTCGCATCCTTCTCGTTTTCCGCGGCGATGATGCGCTGCAGCGATTCCGGATGCCGCTGGCGAAGGGAAGTCGCGGCCGACAAAAACGTGCCATCGCGCATCTTCACCCCGTCCGCTTCCAGACGGCTCCTCACCTCCGACTCCAGCAGGCGGATGGCGCCGGCCTTTATCGCCCCGTCGATGTAGCCGTTGCGGATGGCCTCCGGGGTGGCTCTCGCCGCGTTGGGGTTGTCCTTGCCGATCAAGGCCGCGAGATCCTTGCCGTCGATCAGAGACAATGCCGACGTGTTGTTGGGCAGACCGGCCGCTCCGTAACGTGCCCTGACTGCAAACGAGGCGGTGGTTTGGACAAGCTGGAAGGTGGCCGGCAGCTTCTTCGGGGCGTTCTGCAGGTAGCTGCAGATCTTCTCGTTGAATTCGTTGGCGGTCAAGGCGGGGATGTAGGCTTTCTCGATGCGTTCAAGGGCAAGGTCGGGGTCGGCGTTGGCCAGCGCCGCCATCACGGGCGCGCTGCCGCGAAGCGCATCGCCCTCAAGATCCATTGCGGACGAAACAAGGTTCTTCGCAAAGGCGATCGCGTTTGCGTCATTGAGCTTGTTGACTGTTGAAAGGGTTTCGGCGTCGAATATTCCGCGATCGTTCAGTATCATTACGGCGACCACCCTGGCCTTGCGCGCGGCTTGCGGATCGTTATCCAGGCTGTTCGCCCACGCGGTGCGATCCTGCTGGCTGGCAAGCGCCTTGAACTCCGCGCGGTAGTCAAGCTCCTCGTTGTACGGCGAGTTGTCGATCGAAAGGCGCACGATGATGTCCTCCAGATGGCGGACGAAGGCCTTTTCGCTGAGTCCCGTCGAAAGCAGCACCGTACTCCCGCCGGCTGCGGACCACTTGACCTCCGCCTTGACGTTGTCGCGCGGCTCGCCGTTGCATTTCATCAGCGTGGCGTCCAGGCACTCGCGCGCCGTGCTGAGCATCTCCTTGCGCGTTTGGCGGGGGAAAAAGTCCACATCGCCGGCCAATACCGACTGCAGCGCGGTGATGGCGTTGTTTTCGATGATCGAGCGGCGCGTCGCGAGTTCGGCGTTGACGGCGTCGCGGTCGGTCCGGTTCGCCGCGAGCGTGTCCGGGCTCAACCGGGGATGCACCTCGCTGACCGTGCGGATCGTCCCGGCCCCCATGTGCCCGTTGATGGTGTTCCGGTTGCGGTCGAGTATCTCGCGGATCTGCTGGCGCGACAGCGGCTTGACGCTGCGCTCGTGCAGAGTCTTGTCGACCGGCTTCATCGGCGCGAGGCCCAATTCCTTGCGGACGAAGTCCAGCTGATACTGGTCAACGCCGCCGGACGCGAGCGCCTTGACGAACGCGTTCTTGATCGCCAGCACCTCCTCGTGCGAAATGTCGACTTTGTTGTAGCGTCTCAGCGTGACATGGTGGTTCACCTTGTCGATGGAGGTTTCGCTCGTGAGCTTCACCTCGCCGGCGTTGTATTCGCCGGTCGAGATGTCCTGAAACTGCCGAAGCGAGATGTTGACGTTGTTAAGGTTGATGGCCATGGCTGATTCCTTTCTGTTAAAAGCGTTCCGCTCGGTCTACACGCAACGCAGCAAAAAGTTACACATTTTCGCGCGCCCTTCGCGCGGGTCGTCCGTCTGCCACAGCTGCGCGTAGGGGTCGAGATACCGGACGCGCGTCGCGCCGAACGCGCCGAGCGCCGCACAGAACACAAGAAGCGCCACCGGTCCCGCCGTGGACGCAAGTGGCGCTTCGTGTTTCATTCGGATTTCTGCTGGAACTTACTTGGCCTCAATCGCCTTTCGCACCTCGTCCATCTTGCGCGGCAGGCTGAAGAGCGCGCGGTAGAGATCCAGCGTCAGCAGGACGAGCAGCATCAGGAAGTAGACGCCCAGCGGCAGCAGGAACGGCAGCATCACGCCCACGCTGAACACGAACACGGCCTCGAACCCGCTGGAGAACCACTTGACGACGCCGATCACGAGCGCGGCCAGCACGCTCACGCCGACGATCAGCGACAGGAGCGTCAGCACGATCTTCAGCGGGAAGATCAGGAGCGCCAGGGCTTCCTCGCCGCCGTTCTTCGGATAGTCCGGCTTGACGCCGATGATCGCCGGGCGCGTGCAGACGATGGTGAAGAGCACCGCCACCAGCGCGACGACCAGCCCGCTCACGAGCGCGTTCGAGTTGAACTGGCAGATGAGGTAAAGTGCCGTCAGGATGCCGCCCAGGCCGACGACCACCTTCAGGATGTAGAGGAACTCCGGACGGATCACGTCCGCCTCGCCCTTCTCGATGAAGGAGCGCGTGAGCGACAGGGCCTTCGGCGTCAGGTGCAGCGAGAAGAGCGCCACGACCAGGATGACGAAATTGGAGACCACCGCCGAGAACGGCGCGTCGCACTTGATGGCCGAGACGAGTCCCGTCACGCACGCGAGCACGCCCGCGAGGGCGATGAGCGCCGGCAGGAAGGTGCCGATGTACTTGTTGGCCACGCCCAGCCACTTCTCCCACGGATGGTCGCCGATCAGGTTCAGTCCTTTCTCGATCCAGCCGTCGACCTTGCCGCCGTACTGGGCGATCGTCGCCTCGACGTCGATCTTCTTGGCCGCCTCGGCCGCCGGGGCCGTCTCGTTGACCGTGGTTTCGTCCGTGGTTTTCGCTTCTTCGCTCATACTGACTCCGTTTTCGGATTGTTGAAATGTCCGGACGGACGCCCGTCCTGTAGCGCACAGTATACCATATTCCCGTCCGGACGTGTGGGTTTATTTGCCCGCACCGGCCCCAACGGCCCGTTCGGCGGTGCCGGGGAGGCCCAGCTTCAGGCGGTATTTGGCGACCGTGCGGCGCGCGACCTTCAACCCCGCCGCCGCAAGCGCCCGGGCGATCTTCTCGTCCGAGAGCGGCGCCGCCTTGTCCTCGCCGTCGATTAGCGCGCGGATCTTCTCCGCCACCTCGTCCTTCGACACCTCGCCGCCGTCCGCCGTCGCGAACCCCTGGCTGAAGAACTTCCGGAGCTCCACCGTGCCCTTCGGCGTCGAGACGTACTTGTCGTTCACCGTGCGCGAGACGGTGGCGGGATGGACGCCCACCTGCGCCGCCACCTCGTGCATCGTCAGCGGCTTCAGCCCCTTCAGCCCCTTCTCGAAAAAGCCCGGCTGCGCGTCGAAGATCGCCTGCGCGATGTTCGTAATCGTCTCCTGCCGTCGCGCGACCGCCTCGGCGATGGCGTGCGCCGCCTGGATCCGCTCGCGGATGTACGCCTTCGTCTCCGGGGGCAGCTTCGGGTCCTCCAGCATCTTCAGGTAGCGCGCGGAGATGCGGATGTCGGGCAGGCTCCGGTCGTCCACGCGCGCGATCCAGCGGCCGTCCACCTGCCGCGCGTGCACCTCCGGGTTCACGTAGGTCACCGACTTGCCCGCGCGCACGTAGGCGCGCCCCGGCCGCGGCTCCAGCGTGCGCAGCGCCGCCAGCACGTCGTCGTACCGCTCGTCGCTCATGCCGAGGTCGGCTTCGACCGCCGCGCGCCGCCCCGCCGCGATGTCCTTCAGATGCCCGCGCGTCAGGATTTCGCGCACCTCCTCCCGGTAGGGCGAGCCGTCCAGCTTGTCGAGCTGCGCCAGGAGGCACTCCTCCACCGTCGTCGCGCCGCAGCCGAGCGGATCGAGCTTGCGGATCTCGCCCAGCACCGCGCGGATCTTCCGCTCGCTCTCGCCCGACACCATCACGATGTCGGGGACGGACCCCGCGAAAAAGCCGTTGTCGTCGAGTTCGCCGATCAGGATTTCCGCGAGCGGAATGTCCTTTTCGTCGAGGTCGGACATCGCAAGCTGGTTCAGGAGATGCTCTTCCAGCGTCTCTTCGCGCGTCTGCGAGTCGAAGAACCGCTGGCGGCGCTCGAGCGCGTCCTCGTCGGCGGTATACGCCGTCTCGGGGCGGTCGTCGTCCTCGGTGTAGTCGCTCGCGAACTCGCGTTCCTCGGCGTCCGACTCGTCCTCCTTCTGGGAAATCGTCTCGCGCTCCAGCGTCGGCTCGATCTCGTCGATGACGACGTTCTGCTCCATCTGGCGGAAGAGCTCGGCGCGCAGTTCGGGAAGACTCATCGCCAGCAGCGCGAGACTCTGCCGCTGGCCCTGCGAGAGCGCCTGGACCTGCGTTTGCGCCTGACGCTGGGTGCCGCGCTGCCCGAATCCGCCCGCCGCCATCGCGCTACTGCTCCTCGGTGACGCGCATGATTTCCTTGACGCTCGTGACGCCCCGGAACACCTTGGCCCAGCCGTCCTCGCGCAGCGTCTTCATGCCCTTGGCGAGCGAAAGGTCGCGGATCTGCGACGCGTTCTCGCGGCGGACGATCGCGCCCTCGATCTCCTCGTCCACCTCCAGCACCTCGAAAAGCGCGCGCCGCCCCTTGTAGCCCGTGCGCGTGCAGGCGTCGCAGCCAACCGGCTCGAACACCGTCTCGCGTTCCGGCGCGTAGGGAAGCGTGTAGTACTTGCGGTCGAGCGGCACTTCCTTCCGGCACGTCGGGCAGAGGCGGCGGCAGAGGCGCTGGCCCATCACGCCCGCGACCGCCGATGCGATCAGGAACGGCTCCACGCCCATGTCGATGAGGCGCGGGAATGCGCCCGCCGCGTCGTTCGTGTGGAGCGTCGAAAAGACCATGTGGCCCGTGAGCGAGGCGTTGATGGCGATTTCCGCCGTCTCGCGGTCGCGGATTTCGCCGACCATGATGATGTCCGGGTCCTGGCGCAGGAACGCGCGGAGCGCGCGGGCGAACGTCATGCCGATGTCGGCCTGCATCTGCACCTGGTTGATGCCCGCCATGTGGTATTCGATCGGGTCCTCGGCCGTCATGATGCGGACGTCGATCTTGTTCACTTCGGAGAGGAACGAGTAGAGCGACGTCGACTTGCCCGA
>JAFPYE010000105.1 GCA_017412325.1 Kiritimatiellia bacterium
GAAGTAGACGGCGCCGACCATGCAGAGAAGCGCCCAGAGGTAGTCCCACCGCCACTTCTCGCCCATGAATAGAATCATGAACGGGACGAATACGCATACCGTCACGACCTCCTGGATGATCTTCAGCTGCGCGACGTTCAGCCCCGCCGCCGCGCCGAGCCGGTTCGCGGGCACGGCGATCATGTATTCGACGAGCGCGATGAGCCAGCTGACGAGAACGATCGCCACGACCGGCCACGACGAACCGCCCGGCTTCTGGAGCCGGAGGTGCCAGTACCACGCAAACGTCATGAAGAGGTTGCTCGCGACGAGCATCCCCACCGTCATCGCCACGCCCACGCCTTTCGGCAGTTCCGCCATCGTCATTTCTTCTTGCCTCGCTTTCCGTCCGCCGGTTGCGAACCGTGCGCCTTGAGTTTCTTGATCTGGTCGCGCAGGAACGCCGCGCGCTCGAACTCCAGCTTGTCCGCCGCCTCCAGCATCTCGCGCGTCATCTCGGCGACGAGGTCGCGCGCGTCGCCCGGCGCGCCCGCACCCGCGGCCGCGGCACTTTTGCCGCGCGCCGCCGTGTCGCCGCTCTTGAAGAGGTAGGTCGATTCCGTCACCGCGCGCTTGACCGACTTCGGCACGATCCCGTGCGCCTGGTTGTAGGCCATTTGCTTTTCGCGGTGCGCCTTGGTCAGGCGCAGCAGGTCGCGGATCGCGTCGGTCGTATGGTCGGCGTAGAGGATGACGCGCCCCTTCTCGTGGCGCGCGGCGCGGCCCGCCGTCTGCACGAGCGACGTCGTCGAGCGCAGGAACCCTTCCTTGTCCGCGTCGAGGATCGCGACGAGCGCGACCTCCGGAAGGTCCAGCCCTTCGCGCAGCAGGTTGATGCCGACGAGGCAGTCGAAGTCGCCTTGCCGCAGCCGCTGGAGGATCGCCACGCGCTCGATGGCGTCGATGTCGCTGTGCAGGTAGTCGACGCGGATGCCCGTCTCGTGCAGGTAGTGGGTCAGGTCTTCCGACGAGCGCTTCGTCAGCGTCGTCACCAAGACGCGCTCGCCCGCCGCCGCCGCTTTCTTCACTTCGGCGATCAAGTCGTCGATCTGGTTTTTGAGGGGCCGCACCTCGATCACCGGGTCGAGGAGCCCCGTCGGGCGGATCACCTGTTCGGCGACCGTCCGCGCCTCGCCGTATTCGAAGTCGCCGGGCGTCGCCGAGCAGTAGACGATCTGGTGCACCTTCGCGTTGAACTCGTCGAACTTCAGGGGGCGGTTGTCCTTCGCGCTCGGCAGGCGGAAGCCGTAGTCGACGAGCATCTGCTTGCGCGCCTGGTCGCCGTTGTACATCGCGCGCAGCTGCGGCACGGCGACGTGGCTTTCGTCGATAATCGTCAGGAAGTCGTCGGGGAAATAGTCGAGCAGGCATTCGGGCGGCGAACCCGCCGCGCGCCCCGTCAGCGGACGCGAATAGTTCTCGATGCCGTTGCAGTAGCCGAGTTCGCGCATCATCTCGACGTCGTATTCGGTGCGCTCGCGCAGGCGCTGCGCCTCCAGGAGCTTGCCGTGCGCCGCGAAGAACGCCAGGCGCTCCTTCAGCTCGGATTCGATGCGCGCGAACGCCGCCTCGAGCTTGTCCTTGCCCATGACGAACTGCTTGGCGGGCGTGATCGTGACGGCGGGCAGCGCGACGCCGCGCTTGGCGGTGAGCGGGTCGAGCTCGCAGAGGGCGTCCACCTCGTCGCCGAAGAACTCGATGCGCACCGCCTTCGTCTCGTAGGCGGGGAAGACGTCCACCGTGTCGCCGCGCATGCGGAAGACGCCGGGCTTGAAGTCGAAGTCGTTGCGCACGTACTGCGCCTCGACGAGCCGCGCGGCGAGGGCCGAGCGCGAGAGCGCCGCGCCGCGCCGGACGCTCACGGCGAGATCGCGGTATTCGGTCGATTCGCCGAGGCCGTAGATGCACGAGACGGATGCGACAATGATGACGTCGCGCCGCGAGATGAGCGCGTTCGTCGCGGCGAGCCGGTAGCGCTCGATCTCCTCGTTGATGGACGCGTCCTTCTCGATGTAGGTGTCGGTCTGCGGGATGTACGCCTCGGGCTGGTAGTAGTCGTAGTAGCTGATGAAGTATTCGACCGCGTTTTCGGGAAAGAACTCCTTCAGTTCCGAGAAAAGCTGCGCGGCGAGCGTCTTGTTGTGCGAGAGGATCAGCGTCGGGCGGTTCCACCGCTGGATGAGATTCGCGAGCGTGAACGTCTTGCCGCTCCCGGTGACGCCCTGGAGGACGAGGCGGTTTTCCCCGCGCGCGAGACCCTGGCACAGCGCGTCGACCGCTTCGGGCTGGTCGCCCGTCGGCTTGAATTTCGACGTGAGCTTGAAGAGTCTGTCCGCCATCGCGGAAAGTATATCACATCTCCGCCGTCCTGCGCGCGGCGTTTTGCGTTATCGTCGCCCCCCCCCCCTATTTGACGCGAACCCACACTTCCTGAGCTGGAACCCAGGTTCGGACAAGTCGGCCATTGACGTAGTCATTTACGTAATGTCCTTCAATGACACGCTTCTGATATGTGGGCGCCGCGACGGCAGGCGTTTTCTCCACGACAACCGTCTGCGGATAGTCACAGCTGCAGCGCTCGCCGAAGATGGCGCCGAGAACCGCCCCCCACTATTCCGCCGTCATGCCGATGGCAATGACGGCGCTCGACTCTTGGAGCACAGACCTGCACTGTCGTCCCGGCGTGCATTACATGCACATTGGTCGGCTCTCCCGGATGGCTTGACGCCACAGGAAACCAGTCTCCGGCAACTGCGTTGAGAGCTGTCGCGACGACAGCGAC
>JAFPYE010000106.1 GCA_017412325.1 Kiritimatiellia bacterium
ATGGCGCTCTACGACGCGGCGAAGGACTCCGGCCTCGACCCCAACGACAAGACGGACGGCAAGGCGGCGCTGTGGCAGGGCCCGACGGACACCGCGCACCTCTCCTACAAGGGGCACACTCGGATGCTGGAGAAGATGGAGCCGTTCTTTCTCGGACTCGGCCCGGTGGCGGCGGCGGCCGAATGGCCCGCGGTCACGAAGGAAATGAAGCCGTGGGCCTACAACTGGTGGATGGGCTCGGCGGTGGACGCGGCGGGGCTGGCGATGCAGGTCGCCGAAATGGAGAAGGTCGGCATGGGCGGCTTCCACGTCATCCCGATCTATTCCGTCCAGGACAACCCCGCCGACAAGCCGCTCCTCTCGCCCGCGTGGAGGACGGCGTTCGGCGATGCGGTGCGCCTGGCGAACGAAAGGGGAATGGGCGTCGACTTGACGACGGGCAGCGGCTGGTGCTTCGGCGGGCCGCAGCTCGCGCCCGAGGAAGGCAGCTGGATGCTGGAGCTTAATTCGAAGCGGCTCGGCCAGCCGGACGTCAAGGTGCTCTGGGAGGGCGTCGGCGCGGACGGCCAGCCGGTCGTCCTCTCGGCGCGGCCGACGGGCCAGCAGGTGAAGCGTTCGGGCCCGGGCGCGCACGGCCCGATGATGAACCCCCTGAGCGCGGGCGCGATGGCGAGCTTCCTGAAGCCGTTCACCGCCGCCTTCGACGCGCCCGGCGCGGCGAAGCCCGAGCACATGTACCACGATTCCTACGAATACTACTCGGCGGGCTGGTCGTGGGAACTTCCGGCGGCGTTCAAGGCGCGGCGCGGCTACGACCTCGCTGACCACTACGCGGAGCTGGCGGGCGTCGGCGACCCGGAGGCGGTGGCGCGCGTCAAGGCGGACTACCGCGAGACGATGTCGGAGATGATGGTCGAGGACGTGTTCGCCGCGTGGCAGGACTGGTGCGCGGCGCGCGGCATCGCCACGCGCAACGAGGCGCACGGCGCGCCCGCGAACTGGCTGGACTTCTACGCGCTCGCGGACGTCCCCGAGACGGAGATGTTCAGCTGCGACAAGGCGAAGGCGCAGCAGCCGGCAATCGAGGCGGGCTTCCTGAACTCGGGCGACCGCGACATCGTCGTCTCCAAGTTCGCGTCGTCTGCCGCGCACGTCAAGCACGCGGGCGCGGCGCGCGATCCGCTCGTGAGCGCGGAAAGCTGCACGTGGGTGTGCGAACACTTCTGCGAGACGCTTGGCGCAGTCAAGACGTTCGTCGACCGGCTGTTCCTCGCGGGCGTGAACCACATGTTCTACCACGGCCTGTGCTATTCGCCGGCGGACGCGCAGTGGCCGGGCTGGACGTTCTACGCGACGTGCGAGATGAACCGCTTCAACCCGATCTGGCGCGACGCGGACATCCTCAACGCCTACATCACGCGCGTGCAGGCGGTGGCGCAGACGACGGCCATCGACAACGACGTGCTCGTCTACTGGCCGATCCACGACTTCTGGCACGACGCCGCGGGCTTCGAGAAGCAGATGACGGTGCACGCGCGCGACTGGCTGGGCGGCCAGCCGATCGGCCGCGTGGCGCGCGCGCTCTACGACGAGGGCTATAGCTTCGACTTCATTTCCGAGAAGCAGCTGATGACGCTCGCCGCCCCCGAGGCGACGCGCTACACGACCCTCGTGGTGCCGGGCGCGACGCACATGAAGGTCGCGACGCTCGCGCGCTTCTTCGCGCTCGCGGAGGCGGGCTATCGCGTCCTCTTCGTCGACGGCTTCCCGACGACGGTGCCGGGCTTTAAGGACGTGGCGGAGGGCGAACGGGAGCTGGCCGCGCTTGTCAAGAACCGTCCGGCGAACGTGGTGGCGGGCCGCCTCGACGACCTGATCCGCGCCGCGCCCGTGCGGCCGGAGCCGTTCAACAAGCAGGCGGGGCTCATGTACACGCGCCACAAGAAGGACGGCACGACCTACTACTTCATCGCCAACCAGTATCGGAATGCGGGCGTGAAGGGCGCGTTCAAGCCGTCGGCGCCGTGCGCGGGCGCGCAGCTGATGGACCCGCTGACGGGCCGGATCGAGCGGGTCCCCGTGACGGACGGCGCGGTGGAACTGGATTTGCCGATCGGCCACTCGGTGATTCTCGCGGTGACGGGCGAGCCGCAGGACGTTGTCGCGCGCGAAGAGGCGAAGGTGCAGAGCGTGGCGCTGGACGGCGCGTGGACGCGGACGGCGGTCGCGGGCGGGCCGGAGCTGCCGGAAGCGAAGACGGGGCCGCTGCCGCTCGCGTGGGGGAAGACGACGGCGTTTCCCGAATGCGCGTTTGCGGGCACGATGCGGTATGCGACGAAGGTGACGCTGGACGAGATTCGCGGAAAAACGGCCGCGCTCGACTTGGGGACGGTGCGCGAGTCGGCGAAGGTTTACGTGAACGGCGTTTTCGCGGGCGGTGTCATCTTGGCGCCGTGGCGGGTCGAATTCGATGCGTCGCTGCTGAAGCCGGGCGAAAACGAGATTGCGGTGGAGGTGACCTCGACGGGCGCGAACCGGCTCAAGTGGCTGGACACGGCGAAGCCCTACGCGTGGAAGGTCTTTACCGACATCAACATGGTGGACATCAACTACAAGAAGTTCGATGCGAGCGGCTGGCGGCAGCACGAGGCCGGGCTCTACGGACCCGTCCGCCTGTTTGTCGACGCGGCCGCGGCGACGCCTACGGATAGTTGATGTCCCGTTTCGCGGGCCGGCCGCCGGGGAGCCGGTAGTTGTTCTCGACCTTCAGGCGCGCGATCAGCGTCATGATGCTTTTCGTCCACTGGGCGGCGTAGGGCGGGTTGTAGCGCTTGCCGAACGATACGAGGTCGCCGCGATAGTGCTTGCGAATCGTACCCGCCGCCCACATCGCCTGGATGTAGAACGACTTGGTGCCGTCCTGGTAGCGGTGCGCGGGGTGGCCGGAGTTCATCGGCCCGCCGACGCCGAACTCGAGCCCCGGGCGGCCGTTCTCGTGCCGGCGGATGGCGGCCAGGAGCCAGGTGGCCTCTTCGCTCAGGTCGTAGTTGACGGCGACCTGGCGGATCATCGCCCATTCGCGCGCAGGAATCAGCGGTGCGGCGGGCGGCGCGGCAAAAGCGCCGCGCAGGAGCGCACAGGCGAAGAGGGCGATGATGAACGCGTTCTTCATGCCTGTATTATATCAAAAATCGCGTTCCCGTGCGCTAGTTGAGTTGC
>JAFPYE010000107.1 GCA_017412325.1 Kiritimatiellia bacterium
CAAGATCATCGTCGACACCTACGGCGGCATGGCCGCGCACGGCGGCGGCGCGTTCTCGGGCAAGGACCCGACGAAGGTGGACCGCTCGGCGGCCTACTACGCGCGCTACGCGGCGAAGAACATCGTCGCCGCCAGTCTCGCCGACCGCTGCCAGATCCAGGTCGCCTACGCCATCGGCGTCGACCGTCCCGTCAGCTTCTGCGTCAAGACCTACGGCACGGCGCACGGCGTCACCAACGCGGCGCTGGAGCGGATGCTCGCGAGCGGCGCCGTCTTCGACTTCCGCCCCTACGAAATCATCCGGCGGCTCAAGCTGACGGCGCCCAAGGGCTGGAGCTACGAAGACACCGCCGCCTACGGCCACTTCGGCCGCGATTGCTTCCCGTGGGAGAAGACGGACAAGGTCGCCGCGCTCAAGAAGTACTTCAAGGCCCGGTGAACCTCTACGTTCACGTCCCCTTCTGCCGCGCGAAGTGCACCTACTGTGCGCTTCACTCGCGCGGCGGAAGTGCCGCGGCCGACCGCGCGGCGTATGTGGCGCGGCTCGTCGCCGCCCTTCCCGCCGTCCGGCGGCAATCGCACGACGCGCCGTTGACGACGGTCTACTTCGGCGGCGGCTCGCCCGCGCTCTGCGACTTGCAGCCACTCCTGGACGCACTCCGGCCGCACCTCGCGCCCGACGTCGAATTCACCGTCGAACTCCATCCGCTCGACGTCACGCGCGAAACGCTGCAGACGCTCAAGGACGGCGGCGTCAACCGCATCTCGATGGGCGTCCAGTCGCTCGACGACGACAGCCTCACGCACATGGCGCGCGGCTATTCCTTCTCTGACGCCGAGCGCGCGTTCCATCTCGTCAAGGACTTCTTCGACAACGCGGGCATCGACCTCATCGTCGGCTATCCCGGCGAAACCGCGGCACTTTTGCCGCGCCACGCCCGCCTCGCGAAATGGGGGCTTACGCACTGCTCCGTCTACTCGCTGATCCTTGAAGAGAAGAGCCGATTGGGGAAGATGGTCCAGCACAACTTGACCCTCGCCCAGACGATCCCGTCCGACGAGGAGGTCTTGAACCGCCTCTCGGTCGTCGCGCACTTCCTGAACGACCTCGGGCTGCAGCGCTACGAAATTTCCAGCTACGCCCGTCCGGGTTTCGCGTGCCGCCACAACCTCGCGACGTGGCGCGGCGAAGACTACCTGGGCCTCGGCGAGGGCGCGCACGGGCGCATCGGCCGCTTCCGCACGCAGAATTGGATGGGCGAGGATCTGTCCGCTTTCGAACAGGTGAGCGAAGAAGCCGACCGGAAAGAGCGGCTTCTCTTCCGCCTCCGCACCCGCGACGGACTCGATTCGTCTCTTTTAAGTGGAGATGGTCAAGCCGTGCTGGAGCAAAATCTTAAAGCCGGTCTCCTGACGCGCGACGGCGCGGTCTACCGCCTGACCGAGCGCGGCACGGAAGTCTGCGACGCCATCCTTGCTGAACTCGTCTAATGAGGCGCACGCCGTGGGGACAGGCCCCGCGCTCACGCTAGACGACGGGCTTGATGTATTTCGACTTGAGCGCGCGCCAGAGGACGACGCAAAACGCCGACAGCGGAATCGCGAGGAGGAGCCCGAGGAGCGACTGGAACACCGCGCCCCAGAAGAAGAACGAGAAGATGACGCCCGCATAGCCGAGCCCCGTCTTGTCGCCCTGGATCTTCGGCGTGATGAAGTAGCCGTCGAGGAGCTGCCCCGCGCCCCACACGAGCACGGTGCCGACGACGCGCCAGGTCGAGCCGGCCACGCCGAAGTAGGCGAGCGAGAGCGCGATCGGGAGGCACACGACCGTGCCGAAGAACGGCACGAGGTTGAGGACGCCGAGCAGGAAGCCGAGGATGAAGCCGTAGGGGAGCCCGACGAGCGCGAAGCCGAGCCCGTAGAGGCAGCCCTCGATGAGGCAGATGACGACCTGCCGCTGGAAGAAGCTCACGACGATGTCGAGGAAGGCGTCGATCTGCTCGGCGACGAACGCCTTGGTGTCGTCCTTCAGGAACGGCATCTTGCCGACGTAGTCCTTTCCGCGCATGTTGGGCCGCGTCAGGAAGTAGAAGAAGAAGATGAGCGCGACCAACCAGCCGACGATGCCCGTCAGGTAGCCGAGCACGTTGACGCCGAGGTGCGCCGCCTTCACCTTGTAGAGTTCGATCCAGTCCTGGTACGGGACGCCGAGCTTGTCCGCGAGCTCGCGCGCCTTGGGGAAGTTGGCGTGCACCCAGTCCATCCCCTTCGCGGCCAGCTCCGGCGCCTGCGTGATGAGGTTCGAGACCTGGTCCGCCGCAAACGCGCCGAAATGCCAGAGGAAGACGCCGAGCGGCACCAGCACCGACAGCATCATCAGCGCCGCCGCGCCCGACGGGTTCTTGACGAGCCGCTTCCACCAGCCGTAGTAGGGCTTGAAGAAGAGCGCGAGGAAGAGCCCCGAGATGACGGGGATGATCGCGCTTGCCACGCACGCGAGCGCCTTCAGCGCGAGCCACCCCACGAACGCGACGAACGCGCCCACCACCGTCAGCGACAGGATCGTCAGCCCCGTCGCGACCGTTTTCCGCTGACTGTCGTTCAATTCGATCATGATGAGATTATATCATAAATCCGCCGCGGCGGGGCGCTAGTCGAACTTGTAGGTCTGGCCGGGGAGCGGCGCGACGGCGTTGCGGATGCCCATGTCCTTCAGGATCTGCTCCATCGCGGCGACCTTCTCCGGCTCGCCGTGGACCGCGAACGCGTGGCGCACGTTGTCCTTCACCTCGCCGATCCAGTCCATCAGTCCCGCGCGGTCGGCGTGCGCCGAGAGGGCGTTGATGACCTCGACGCGCGCGTTGAGCGGGATTTCCTCGCCGAGGATCCGGAGCGGGTTGCGCTTCTCGACGATGCGCCGCCCGAGCGTGTTCTCCGCCTGGAAGCCGACGATGAGGATGATGTTGTCGGGATCCGGAATGCCGTGCTTGAGGTGGTGCAGGATGCGCCCGCCCTCGCACATGCCCGAGGCGGCGATGATGATCATGGGGCCGGGCCTGTCGTTCAGCGCCATCGACTCTT
Organism: Kiritimatiellia bacterium; assembly: GCA_017412325.1. Taxonomy (GTDB): domain Bacteria; phylum Verrucomicrobiota; class Kiritimatiellia; order RFP12; family UBA1067; genus UBA1067. The sequence goes on from JAFPYE010000107.1 coordinate 3,082, forward strand.
CGGGCGTGCCGACGAACTGCATGCCGGGGAACTCCAGCGGGTTGCGCCCCGCCTCGATCATCTTGCGCGTCTCGTCGTTGTAGACCTCGCGGTGGTTCGCGTAGATGCGCGTCGCCTTCTGCGAGAGGGGCGAGTCGATGAACACCTTGACCTCGCGCGGCACCTTGTTGCGGTCCTTGAGGCGGTTGAGGTAGTAGATGATCTGCTGGGTGCGGCCGACCGAGAACGCGGGGATGATCAGCTTCGAGTTGTGGCGGTCGATGTACTTCAGGTAGCTTTCGAGCCGCAGCTCCACGTCGTCCGCGCTCGGGTGGTAGCGGTCGGCGTAGGTCGATTCGACGAGCAGGATGTCCGCGCCCGCCGGGTATTCGTAGTGGCGGATGATCGGCTGGTTGGGCTGGCCGAGGTCGCCGGAGAAGAGCAGCCGGTGGTTGTGGCCGTGGTCGCTCTTGATGTCGAGCTGGACGAGCGCCGAGCCGAGGATGTGGCCGGCGTTGAAGAACTCCAGCGTGAGGCCGCGCGCGATCTCGCGCGGCTCGTGCATGTGCGTCGGCACGAAGAGCTGCATGAGCGCGTTGATGTCGCTTTCGTCGTAGAGCGGCTCGAACAGCTTCTTCCCCTCGCGGCGGCGCGACTTGTTGATGTACTCGAGGTCGCGCTTCTGGAGGAAGCACGAGTCGCGCAGCATGATGTCGCACAGCTCGCACGTCGACTGCCGCGCGAAGACGCGCCCCCGGAAGCCCTGCCGGACGAGCTGCGGCAGGTTGCCCGAGTGGTCGATGTGCGCATGCGAGAGGATGACGTAGTTGATCGTCTTGGGGTCGATCGGCAACGTGCGGTTCTTCTCGAACGCCTCCTTGCGGTGGCCCTGGTAGAGCCCGCAGTCGAGCAGGATCCGCTTGCCGTTCGCCTCGACGAGATGCATCGATCCCGTCGTGGTCTGCGCCGCTCCGTAGAAAGTGATTCTCATGCCGAAATTATATCAAATCCCGCCCGCGCGCGCCAGCCGGATTTGGCGCGAAGACGAGGAATCTGCCGCTGTCAGGACAGCAGGTCGGGGCGGTGCTGCTCGGTGAGACGGCGCGCCGCGCTCTTCCGCCACGCCTCGATCTTCGCATGGTCGCCCGACAGCAGCACCTCGGGCACCTTCATCCCGCGAAACTCCGGCGGATGCGTGTACTGCGGCGCTTCCAGAATGCCGCCGTGCGAAAAGCTTTCCGCCGACGTCGCCGCCGCGCCGCCGCCCAGCACGCCCGGCAGGAGGCGCACGATCGCATCCG
>JAFPYE010000108.1 GCA_017412325.1 Kiritimatiellia bacterium
CGCGAGGAGCGAGAGCATCAGGAACTTGGTGACGCGCTCGACGCCCTTGACGACGCCCGCGCAGCAGATGGCCGCCGCGAGCGCGACCGTGCCGGCCATGTAGGCGGCCGAAGTCGGCTTGTCCGCGACGAGATCGGGAAACGCCGTCGTGCGGCCGACCAGATAGTCGCCCGTGTACTTGACGAGCCAGCCCGCGACGTCGGTGTAGTAGATCATCAGGACGAAGTTGCCCGCGAAGATGACGAAGCCGATCGTGCGCCAGACGGCGCGCGGCACTTTTGCCGCGTTGCCGAGCGCGCCCATCGCGCCCGCGATCCCCTTCTTCGCGCCGCGCCCGACGGCAAGTTCGGCGACGAGGAGCGGCAGGCCGAAGAGGACGAGGAAGGCGAGGTAGACGACGACAAACGCCGCGCCGCCGTTCTGCCCGACGACGAACGGGAAACGCCAGACGTTGCCGAGGCCGACGGCGCATCCCGCCGCCAGCATCAGGAACCCCAGCCGACTGCCGATCCTTTCTCGCATAGGGCGTAGATTATATCATTTACCGCGCGCACCGTATACGGCGCTTTTCGTTTTTCGCCATTGACGGGCGGAAAGCCGTTGTGATAGACTACCGCGCCCATGAACCACGCCCGCATCAACCTCCGCCAACAGCTCGCGAAACTGTCGCTGCCGCTCTTCTTCGACATCGCGCTCGTCATGCTGATCGGCGCGGCGGACGCGCTCATGCTCGCGCGCTGGAGCGACGGCGCCGCCGGGGCGGTCGGCATGGTCAACCAGCTCGTCACGCTCGTCTTCCTCGTCTACCAGTTCATCTCGATGGGCGCGGCCATCCTCTCGGCGCAATACTTCGGCGCGGGCGAATGGGCGCGCCTGCGGGTCGTCGCCCGCCTGGCGCTCGCCCTCAACGCCGTCTTCGGGCTCGCGGTCAGCGCGATGCTCGCACTCAAGGCGGAGGCGATCCTGCGCCTCATGGGGCTCGATGCGGCGCTCCTGCCCGACGCCGTGCGCTACCTCCAGATTACGGGATCCCTCTCGTTCTTCCCGGCGCTCTCGCTCACCCTGGGCGCGACGCTCCGCAGCTGCGACCGCACGGTCGAGCCGATGCTCGCCAACCTCGCCGCCAACCTCGTGAACCTCGTCGGCAACACCGCGCTCATCTTCGGCCACTTCGGCTGCCCCGCGCTCGGCGCGGAGGGCGCGGCGTGGGCGACCGCCGTCGCGCGCATCGCCGCGTTTGGCGTGCTGGCCGCGACCTACTGCGCAGGCAAGTCGCCGCTGCGCGCCGGGCGTGTCGCCGGGCAGCGCGCCGCGCCGCTCAAGGAGCTCGCCAACCTCTTCAAGGTCGGCATCCCCGCGATGAGCGAGGAAATCAGCTACTGCCTGAGCCAGGTCGCCGTCATCTACTTCATCAACCGCATTTCCATCGTCGCGCTCACGACCAAGACCTACTGCTCGAACATCATCAACTTCATGCTCGTCTTCGTCTGCTCCATGACGCAGGGCGGCAGCATCCTCGTCGGCCACCTCGTCGGGCGGCGGCAGTACCGCGCGGCCTATCTCGTCGGCACCTACGTCCTGCGGCGCGGGATGACGGTCACGCTCGCCTGCGCCGTGCTGCTCGCGGCGGCGGCGCCCTTCATCCTCGGCTTCCTGACGGACAACGCCGACATCGTCCGCCTCGGCTCCACGATCCTCGTCATCGAGATCCTGCTGGAGGTCGGGCGCGTGCGCAACATCTTCGCGTGCGGCACGCTGCGCGCGGCGGGCGACGTCGTCTATCCCGTCGTCGTGGGCGTCACCGTCCAGTGGTCGGTCGGCGTCGGCGTCGCCTGGGCGCTCGGGCTCCCGCTCGGCTACGGGCTCGTCGGCATCTGGATCGGCTTCACGCTCGACGAGAACATCCGCGGCGTCATCCTCATGCGCCGCTGGCACTCCCTGCGCTGGCAGGGCAAGTCCTTTGCCTGAGGGCGGCGGCGAGGCGGTCGGTCAGCGCGACGGCGTGACGGTGGTCGTTGGCGCCTTCAGGCACGATCGTCTCGCGGTAGGCGAGGCGGATGCGGATGATCCGGTCACCGACGTCCCACCACGGCTGGCCCTTCGCCAGCACGACGGGATCGTAGTCGATGCGGTAGACGTCCACCGGCGCGCGCGTCGCGAGCGCGAGCCGCGCCGCCCCGCGATGGAATTTCGCGCCGCCCCGCGTCCCCTGCGGAAAGACGACGACGTTCACGCCGCGCGCGAGATACGCGCTCACTTCGTCGACCGTCCGTTCCGGCCCGGCGTCGTTGGCAATGAAGAGCTTCTTCACCCCCGCCGACAGGAACGGATTGCGCTTCGCCGCCGCCTTCGCGATGCAGACCGCGTCCGGCAGGTGCGCGAGCAGCACGCAGATGTCGATGAGCGAGACATGGTTCATGACGACGATCCGGCCGGTCGCGCGCTGCACGCCGCGCGCGTCCACCCGGTAGAGCCCCGTCGCGCCCGCCAGCGCGACGAAGAGCCGGTAGCAGAACCGCACGCCGAGCCGTCCCAGGCGGCGCGGCACGAAGGGAAGCGGCAGCAGCGCCGCGAACGGCAGCGCAAAGAGCCCGTAGGCAATGAAAAACGCCCCGGAGAGGAGTGCGCGCGGCAGACGGATCCAGGGGCGGTTCATGGCGCGCGCCGCCTTACTTCTTGCCGCCCGAGAGCGCCAGGCGGATGACGGTTTCGGTGTCCTTCGCGTCGGGATGCTGCGCGATCACGTCGCCCACCATCTTGTTCGCCGTCTCCTCGTTGAAGCCGAGCGCCGAGAGGGCCAGGATCGCGTCGTGCAGGATCGGCGCCTCGGCGGCCTTTCCGCCGCCGCGCTGCGTCGCCGCCAGCGCCTCGATGGCGTTCACCTTGTCCTTCAGCTCGATGCAGATCTTCTCCGCCGTCTTCTTGCCGACGCCCTTGATGGACGCGAGCCGCTTGGCGTTGCCCGAAGCGATGGCGAGCGACAGTTCGCCCACCGAGCCGCCCGAGAGGATCGCGAGCGCGATCTTCGGCCCGACGCCCGAGACCGCCGTCAGCTTCGCGAACATCTCGCGTTCCGCGACGCTCGCAAAACCGAACAGGATCTCGTCGTCCTCGCGCACCGCGGGGTAGGCGAGGAGCTTCACCTCTTCGCCGGTCTTCGGCAGGCGGTCGAAGGTCGACAGCGGAATCAGCACCTCGTAGCCGAGCCCCGCCGCCTCGACGACGACGCGCGTCGGCTCCTTTTCGGCCAGCGTGCCCCGGACGTAGGCGATCATGCGAAGAGCTTCGCGAGCTTTTCAAGCTGCGCGACCTTGTCCTTGTTCTCGGCGAGCTTGCGGCGCGCCTCGGCGACGACGGCCTCCGGCGCGTGCGCGACGAAGTTCTCGTTCGCGAGCTTGGCTTCGGCGGACTTGATGAAGCCCGCGAGCTTCGCGAGTTCGCCCGCGATGCGCTTCGACTCCGCCGCCTTGTCGACGAGCCCTTCGAGCGACAGGTAGACCGTGCCGAACTTCGTCAGCTTCGACGGCATCGCGAGGTCGCTCCCCGCCGCCACGAATTCGACCGACTCCGCGCGCATCGCCCGAGCCAGGGACTTGACCTCGTCCTCGGGCAAGGGTGCGGGAGCGGCCGAGGACCCGTCCGTTCCGCCTTGCGCGATCGTCACCTTCACGAACGTCGCGGGCGGCACCTTGTATTCCGCACGGAGCGCGCGCAGGGCCGTGATCGCCTCGCGCTTGGCGTTGACGAACGCGTAAACCTCTTCGCTCAGGCCCCACGCCGCCTTCTCCGCATCGGTATAGCCCTTCGGGAATTCGGCGCGCATGATCGTCTCGTCGTCCTTCAGGTAGCCGAGCTGGTGCGCGACTTCCTCGGTGACGAACGGCATGTACGGATGGAGGAGCCGGAGCGCCTTCCAGAAGACGTCGCGCAGGATCGCAAACGCGCGCGCCTTGTCGGGCGCGTCCTTCGCGTATTCCACGAACCAGTCGCAGATCTGCGTCCAGAAGAAATCGTAGACCGCGAGCGCGCCGTCCTGGATGCGGTAGCTCGC
>JAFPYE010000109.1 GCA_017412325.1 Kiritimatiellia bacterium
CGTCACGCGCGGCGTCCCGATGCGCGAGTTGATGTACGACATTCTCTGGGACGTCGCCTGCGCCGACGGCGAGGTTTCGCCCGACGAGCGCCGCATCCTCGAGATGATCGTCACGCCGTTGCGCATCCGCCCGTCGCTCTTCGCCGCGCAGCGCTTCCGCCGTCTGGGCGGCCGCCGCGCCGCGCGTCCGGCCGATCGGCGCGCGCCGTCGCCGTACGATGTCCTCGGTTGCGCCGCGACGGCGACGGACGAGGAGGTGCGGCGCGCCTACCGCGCGCAGGCAAAGAAGCACCATCCGGATCTCCTGCGTGCGCAGGGACTGCCGGAGGAGATGGTCGCGCGCGCGACTGCGCAGATGGCGCGCATCAATGCCGCGTGGGAGGAGATCAAGCGCGCCCGCGGCATCTGAGGGCCGGATCCGCGCGGGCGATTGCCGCTCGACGGACCGTCCTGATGCGGGTTGCGGATTTATGCTATACTATCCGCCATGGGAAAACCGCGTGAAAACCTGCCGTCGTGTCCGACGGGCCTGATCCTCGCGAGCGGAAGTCCGCGGCGGGCGAAGATACTGGCGGACCTGGGCGTGGCGTTCACGGTCGTCAAGACCGACGCGCCCGAGGTGAGCTATCCGCACGATCCGGAGCGGACGGTGCGCGAGAATGCGCTCGCGAAAGGCGCGGCGGCGCACGCGCGGCGCGTCCTGTCCGCCGATACGATCGTGTGGTACGGCAATCGGATCTACGGCAAGCCGCGCGACTTGGACGAGGCGAAGGAATTTCTGCGCGAGCTGAGCGGCCGGACGCACACGGTCTTTACGGGCGTCGCGTTCGACGGCGACGTGAAGGTTGTGCGCTCGGACGTGACGTTCCGCCCGCTCACCGACGCGCTGATCGACGACTACGTTGCGCGCGTGAAGCCCACCGACCGCGCGGGCGCGTACGACATCGACGAGTCGGGCGACCTGATTGTCGAAAGCTACACGGGCAGCTACGAGAACATCATGGGCCTGCCCGTCGAGCCAGTGCGCGCGTGGCTAGGATGCTGACGCCCGGCGGCGATTGACGGGGGAAGGGCAGTTTGGTATACTTCCCCGCGTATCACTTCAACAAAAACAACGAAAGGAAGTTAACAATGGCTAAATGGGTTTGCCCGGTCTGCGGGTTTGTGTACGAGGGCGACACGCCCCCGGAGAAGTGCCCTCAGTGCAAGGCTGACGGCTCGAAGTTCATCAAGCAGGGCGAAGGCCTCAACTTCGTGGCCGAGCACCATGTCGGCGACGGCATCGTCGAGGACGCCGAGGTGACGCAGGGGCTCAAGGACCACTTCACCGGCGAGTGCTGCGAGGTCGGCATGTATCTGGCAATGTCGCGCCAGGCGGACCGCGAGGGCTATCCCGAGGTCGCCGAGGCGTACAAGCGCATCGCGTTCGAAGAGGCCGAGCACGCCGCCAAGTTCGCGGAGCTCCTCGGCAAGACGATTGACATCGTGACCGACTCGACCAAGGAGAACCTCCGCCGCCGCATGGAGGCCGAGTGCGGCGCGACTGCCGGCAAGATGGCGATCGCCAAGCGCGCGAAGGAGCTCGGTTACGACGCGATCCACGACACCGTCCACGAGATGGCGAAGGACGAGGCGCGCCACGGCAAGGCCTTCCAGGGCCTCTACAACCGCTACTTCAAGTAAGCCGGTCGGAAGACTGTCGACATCCTGTGTCGGCAGGGAAGCGGAGCGCGGCAGTTGTGCCGCGCTCCGTGCTTATTCGTGGAAATCGCCGTCCAGTGCGGGGCCGGGCGGCGCGGACGCGAGGTCGCAGAGGGCCGCCGCGATGCGGCGGACCGTCGCCGTGTCGCTCACCAGGGGCGGCATCGTGTAGAGGAAGTTCGCGAAGGGGCGCAGCCACACGCCGTGCGCGTCGATCACGCGGTCGATGTCCGCGCGGGCGGGCAGGCGCGCGACTTCGATGATGCCGACGGCGCCCTTGACGCGGACGTCGCGCACGTTCGGGAGCGTCCGCGCCGGTTCGAGTCCGCGCGTGAGCTCCCCCTCGATCTGCCGCACGTTCGCCGCGTAGTCGGTCGTGGCGAAGAGCTCCAGCGACGCGCACGCGGCGGCGCACGCGAGCGGGTTCGCCATATAGGTGGGCCCGTGCATGAACGCCGACGGCGTGCCGCTCGAGATCGTCTCGGCAACCTTGCCGGACGCGAGCGTGGCGGCGAGCGTGATGTGCCCGCCCGTCAGCGCCTTGCCGACGCACATCACGTCGGGCACGACGCCCGCGAATTCGCCCGCCCAGCGCGGGCCGAGCCGGTGGAAGCCCGTCGCGATTTCGTCGAAGACGAGCACGAAGTCGTTTTCGTCCGCGAGGTCGCGCAGGAGCCGCAGGTAGTCCGCGTCGTAAACGTTCATCGCGTTCGCCGCCTGGAGGATCGGTTCGCAGATGAGCCCTGCGATTTCGTCGCGATGCGCGGCGACCTGTTCGAGGATCGACGTCGGGTCGAACGGCGCGGTCGGCTTCTCGGCGAAGAAGTGCTGCGGCATCATGCCGCGAAAGAGCGTGTGCATCCCGTCGGGATCGCTGAGCGCCATCGCGCAG
>JAFPYE010000110.1 GCA_017412325.1 Kiritimatiellia bacterium
CATCGGCGCGGGGATTTTTGCTATAATACCCCAATAACCTAACCGCGAAGGAGATGGGGCATGGGAATTCGAATCATCGGCACCGGGAGCTACCTCCCGCCCAAGGTCGTCACCAATGACGACATCGCCAAGTCGCTCGACACGACGGACGAGTGGATCTTTTCGCATACCGGCATCCATTCGCGCCATGTGGCCGAGGAAGGCGAATCGACCTCGACGATGGCGGCGAAGGCGGCCCAGCGCGCGATGGAGGCGGCCGGCGTGAAGCCGGAGGAGATCGGCCTCATCGTGCTCGCGACCTCGACGCCGGACTACAACCCGTTCCCGTCCACGGCGTGCGTGGTGCAGGGGATCCTCGGCTGCACGAACGCGGGCGCGTTCGACTTGCAGGCGGCGTGCGCGGGCTTCATCTACGCCTTGGAGCAGGCGCGCGGCTTCGTCAACTTCTATCCCGACAAGAAGGCGCTCGTCATCGGCGCGGAGTCGCTGACGCGCATTCTCGACTGGTCCGACCGCGCCAGCTGCATCCTCTTCGGCGACGGCGCGGGCGCGGTGGTGCTGGCGAACGACGAGCCGCCGGGCGTCGCCTCGCTCAAGACGAAGGCGCATACGCTCCTGTGCGCGGACGGCAAGGGGGCGGGCTTCATTTCGCGCACGGGCGGCACCAAGGACGCGCTGCCGATCAATCCCGAGACGGGCGTGCCGATGAAGGGAACGCCGATTCTGCCCGAGCTGACGCTCCAGGGCCACGACGTGTTCGCGTTCGCGGTGCGCACGCTCTCGAAGGTGTCGCGCGACCTCTGCGATCTGCTGGGCACGAAGCCGGATGAGCTCGACCGCGTCTTCGCGCACCAGGCGAATGCGCGCATCATCGAGGCGACGGCGCGGCGCATGAAGCTGCCGCTGGAGAAGTTCTGGCTCAACCTCGACACGACCGCCAACACGTCGGCGGCGTCGATTCCGATCTCGCTCGACCAGGCGGTGCGCGCGGGCAAGCTGACCGACGGCATGAAGATCGTGATGGTCGGCTTCGGCGCGGGGCTGACGTTCGGCGGCACGTACTGCGTGTGGCCGGAGCTGTAAGAGAAATTTCAAACGGAGAAAAACAAAATGAAGAAAGTACTGATTACGGGAATTGGCATGGTCACGGCGGTTGGCAACGGCACCGCCGCGACGTGGGAGGCGGTCAAGGCGGGCAAGCCGGGCGTCAGCCGGATCACGAAGTTCGACCCGTCGCGCTGCACGTCGCAGGTGGCCGCCGAAGTCAAGGGCTTTGACGAGTATGCGCTCGGTGCCGGGCTCATCGACAAGAAGGCGATGCGCCACATGGCGCTCTTCTCGCAGTATGCGGTGGCGTCGGCGAACGAGGCGTGGAAGGACGCGGGCTACACCGAGGAGAACAAGCCGGACATGGACCGCGTCGGCACCATCTTCGGCATCGGCATCGGCGGCCTGGACGTGACCGGCGAGTCGTTCAAGACGCTGTTCGACCGCGGGCCCGAGCGGCTGTCGCCGCTGGCGATCCCCGAGCTCATCGCCAACGAGGGCGCGGGCAACGTCGCGATCGCGCTGGGCGCGAAGGGCCCCTGCCAGGTCGTCACGACGGCGTGCGCGAGCTCGACCGACGCGCTGGGCTTCGCGATGGACCTCATCCGCGCGGGCCGTGCGGACGTGGTGGTCGCGGGCGGCGCCGAGGCGACGATCATGGAATTCACCATCGGCGGCTTCATGAAGGAGAAGGCGCTGTCGACCAAGTTCAACGACACGCCGGAGCGCGCGTGCCGCCCGTTCAATGTCGATCGCGACGGCTTCGTGATGGGCGAGGGCGCGGCGGTGCTGATCCTCGAGTCGGAGGAGCATGCGAAAGCGCGCGGCGCGAAGGTCTATGCGGAGCTGGCGGGCTACGGCGCGAGCTGCGACGCGTACCACATCACGGCGCCCGATCCGTCGGGCGACGGCGCGGTGAAGGCGATTGAGATCGCGCTGAAGGACGCGGGCGTGACGGACAAGACGACGGTCGACTACATCAACGCGCACGGCACCTCGACGCCGCTCAACGACAAGATGGAGACGGCGGCGTTCAAGCGCGTGTTCGGCGAGGAGCAGGCGAAGAAGATCAACATCTCCTCGACCAAGCCGTTCCACGGCCACTGCCTCGGCGCGACCGGCGCCATCGAGGCGGCGATTACCGCGCTCGCGATCCACGAGGGCTTCGTCCCCGCGACGCTCAACTACGAAAACCCCGATCCCGAACTGGACCTGAACTACACGCCGAACGTCGGCGTCAAGCGCGACATCCGCGTGGCGGTCAGCTCCTCGCTCGGCTTCGGCGGGCACAACGGCATCCTGGTGTTCAAGAAGGCGTAAGGCAATGGCAATGGAAATCCCTGCGTTCAAGAACGTCTACAACAAGCCCGGCATCGAGCTGCTGCCGCACCGCTCGCCGTTCCTCTTCGTCGATACCTTGATTGCCGCCGACGAGACGGGCGCGGTCGGCGAATACACCTACACCGACGAGAAGAACGACTTCTTCAAGGGGCACTTCCCCGGCAACCCGATCGTGCCCGGCGTGGTGCTGATCGAGTCGATGGCGCAGGTCGCGGGCGCGGGGCTCGTCGCGCGCGGCGCGCTGGTGACCGATCCGTCCAAGGAGGCCGTGTTCGTCCTGGCCGCCGTCGAGAACGCGCGCTTCCGCCGTCCCGTGCGGCCCGGCGACAAGATGACGACCGTCGCCGAGAACGTGAAGGTCGGCTCCAAGCTCGGCGTCTTCGCGATGAAGGGCTACGTCAACGGCGAACTGGCCTGCGATTGCCAGGTCAAGTGCATGCTGGGCGAGAAGTAAACGGACTTCGGTTGGACGAGCTGGATTCTGGCGAGCGCGGTGCTGCTCGCCCTCTATGACCTCGCGAAGAAGGCGAGTGTCCGCGACAACGCCGTCCTGCCGGTGCTTCTCTGCTCGTCCGCGTGCGGGTGCGCGGCGTATCTCCTCGGGATGGGGCTTGGCGGCCGATGGGCCGCGCGGGACGCGATTACCGCCGAACTCGTCGGGCTGGCGGCGGCGAAGAGTCTCATCGTCGCGACGTCGTGGGTTTTCACGTTCCGCGCGCTGAGGACGCTGCCCATTTCGATTGCGACGCCCATCCGCGCGAGTGCGCCCGCGCTTGTCTTCGTGGCGGCGTTTTTCCTCTATGGCGAGGTGCCGACGCTGGTGCAGGCGGTCGGGATGCTCGCGGTGTTCGGCGGCTATTTCGTCTTTTCGTGGGCGGGGCGGCACGAGGGGATCGACTTCTTCCGCAACCGTGCCGTCTGGTGCGCGATTGCGGGGGCGGGGCTGTCGGCGGTGTCGTCGATCTGGGACAAGTACGTCTTCCAGGTGCGCGGCGCGGACGTCGAGGCGACGCAGCTGCTCTTCCAGATTGGGCTCGTCGTCATCTACGCGCTTCTCTTTTGCGCCCAGCGGTTTGTCGCGCCGAGCGCGCACGGCTTCACGTGGCGGTGGACGATTCCGCTGGTCGGGACGCTCCTTGCGGGCGCGGACTGGCTCTATTTCAAGGGGCTGGCGATCGAGGGCGTGCCGATTTCGGTCGCGTCGCTGATGCGGCGGTTTTCGGTCGTGATCACGTTCGTGCTCGGTGCGCGGTTCTTCCACGAGACGAATCTCGTGCGCAAGGCGCTCGCGCTCGCCGCGATTCTCTTCGGCATCACCCTCCTGTGCCTGGGGAACTAGCCCCGCGCGTGGACAGCTGCACTCCCCGTCACATATTGCAATAAGTGACGTGGCGGGAGGGGAGATGGAGTGGCGGGTTGATGAAGGGGATGGTTTTGTGATTGTGATAGATTGCCCGCAAAGTTCGGATAAGAGTTCGGTTACAGGTTCGGTTAAGACTGTGGATAAAGATGTGGATAAGAAACCGGACGGCACCACCAATGACCGCATTTTGGATTTGCTTGCGCCTTAAAGCCGTCGGGAGGGGAGGTCAAACCCTTCGTGAGGGTAGAGCCGCCACCCCGAGGGAAAACACCTCGACTGAGCCGCCCAACCTCTTTGATTTTTGGTATAATATTCACTGTCAGAACGGGAACGTTACTGGCCTCATAGCTTCGCGACGAGAACCGCCGCAGAGCGGCCGAC
>JAFPYE010000111.1 GCA_017412325.1 Kiritimatiellia bacterium
AAGACTTTGAACGGCTGTCGCTGGAGGCGAAACGGCCCTACCTGGCGCGGCCGGGCGGCGACGGCATGCCCTACCACACGCTTTTCGCGCAGCAGTTCGACCGCGCGATCCTCGAGCGCCTCTGCGCGCTCGCCAACCGCATCCGCTTCATCAACAAGTCGAAGGAGGGCGCGCTCTACCTGAAGAACGTCCTCGCGCACAAGCGCGCGATGCTCTACTTCTCGCAGCCGAGCTCGCGCACGTTCCTCTCGCACCTCGCGGCGTGCCAGATCCTCGGCATCACGACCGGCAGCGTGCGCGACGCGGCGACGAGCTCCGAGTTCAAGGGCGAAAGCCACGAGGACTCGATCCGCACCTTCTCGTCCTACTTCGACATGATCATCATGCGCTCGCCCGAGCAGGGCCTGGCGGAGAAGATGGCGTGGGAGCTGTCCAACAGCGAGCGCCCGGTGCCGATCCTGAACGCGGGCTCGGGCAAGGACCAGCACCCGACGCAGGCGCTCCTCGACATCTACACGCTCATCCGCTCGTTCGAGAACAAGGGCGGCGTGGACGGGCGCACGGTGACGTTCTGCGGCGATTTGATGCGCGGCCGCACGGTGCGCTCGCTCTCCTACCTGCTCACCAACTTCAAGGACGTGAAGCAGATTTTCGTCGCGCCGCCGGACCTCCAGGTGCCCGCCGACGTGGTGATGATCCTCGCGAAGAAGGGCGTCGACTTCGAGGTGACGGACGACCTCAAGGCGGCGGTGAAGGTGTCGGACGCGGTCTACATGACGCGCATCCAGGACGAGTGGGACAAGGCGAAGGGCGAGTCGGCGCAGATCGACACCTCGCGCTTCAAGTTCGGCGCGGCGGAGCTCGCGCTCCTGGGCAAGGACGGCATCATCATGCACCCGCTGCCGCGCCGCGACGAGATCGCCACCTGCTGCGACCACGACCCGCGCGCGATGTACTGGCGGCAGATGCGCAACGGCATGTGGATCCGCGCGGCGCTGATCGCGTCCGTGTTCGGTTTCGAAGAGACAATCATGGAGTGCGGCTATTGATGGACGGCATCGGCATTGTTGAAGAGAAGAAACTTGACCTGAAGCTGCCCGCGGGCGGCTACCGGCTGGAGTCGGGCGGGCTCCTGAAGAAGATCGAGGTCGTCTACGAGGAGTGCGGCGCGCCGATGCGGGATGACAACGTCATCTTCATCTGCCACGCGCTGACGGGCGACGCGCACGTGGCGGGCATCCGTCCCGGCGAGACGAAGCCGAGCGGCTGGTGGGACGCCATGGTGGGGCCGGGGCGCGGCATCGACACGAACCGCTGGCACGTCGTCTGCGCGAACGTGCTGGGCGGGTGCAGCGGCACGACGGGGCCGATGTCGGTCAATCCCGACACGGGCAAGCCCTACGGGTCGAGCTTCCCGCAGTACACGTTCTCCGACGCGGTGGACGTCTACCGGATGCTCCTCAAGCAGATCGGCGTCAAGCACCTCGCCGCGCTCATCGGCGGCAGCTACGGCGGCCTGCAGGTGATGGACTGGGTGACGCGCTGCCCAGACGAGATGGACAAGGCGGCGCTCATCGCGACGTCGGCGAGCCTCAACACGCAGGCGCTCGCGTTCGACATCGTCGGCCGGGCCGGCATCACCGAGGATCCCGACTGGCGCGGCGGCGACTACTATCAGGTCGGCGACGGCCTCGGCCCCAAGCGCGGGCTCTCGTCCGCGCGGCAGCTCGCGCACATCACCTACCTCTCGCGCGAGCTCCTGGAGGCGAAGTTCCACCGCGCGCTGCAGAAGAACTTCGTGGAGGCGCCGCCCGAGGAGCGCGCCAAGCGCGACGCCGCGTTCAAGACCTACTTCCAGATCGAAAGCTACCTCGACCACCACGGCCAGAAGTTCCTCAAGCGCTTCGACGCGAACAGCTACCTGCACATCACGCGGTCGATGGACCTCTTCGACGCGGGCGCGCGCTACGGCGGGCTCGACGCGGCGACGGCGCGCGTGCAGGCGAAGTGCCTCGTCGTCAGCTACGAGAACGACATCCTCTTCGCGGACTGGCAGGCGCAGGACATCGCGCATTCGCTCCTCAAGAACGGCAAGCGCGTCACCTACTGCCACCTGGAGGCGGGCACGGGCCACGATTCGTTCCTGACGGAGATCCACGACCTCGCGGGCCTCCTGGCCGGGTTCCTCACGGGGCGCGAGGTCAAGGTCATGAAGTGGCAGGAGCGGCTCTACCGCAACGTCGTCAAGATGGTCCGGCCTCGCGCGCGCGTCGTCGACATCGGCTGCGGCGACGGCTCGCTCCTCAACGTCCTGCGCGAGACGCGCGACGTGCAGGGCGACGGCGTGGAAATTGACATCGAGCGCTTCAGCGAGGCGGTGGCGGACGGCCACGACTGCTTCTGGGCGGACGCGGACGAGGGGCTGAAGCTCATCCCCGACGGGCACTACGACGTCGCGGTCTGCTCGGATACGCTCCAGGAGGTGAAGAACCCGCGCGGGCTTCTGCGCGAGGCGCTCCGCATCGCGGACGAGGCGATCGTCACGTTCCCGAACTTTGCGGCCTACCGCATCCGCCTGACGCTGGCGCTTCGCGGGCGGCTGCCCGTCTCGAAGGCGCTGCCGTTCAAGTGGTACGACACGCCGAACATCCACTGCGTGACGCTGAAGGACTTCCGCGAGCTCTGCAAGGCGGAGGGGATCGAGATCCTCGAAGTCGCGGCGGAGAGCCGCCACCTCTTCGGCAAGCTCCTGCTCGCGCTCGGCCTCAAGAACCTTGGCGCGTCGAAGATCGTCGCCCGCATCCGGAGGAAGAAATGACGCTGCCGCAACGCATCGCGCGCATCTTGAACCGCGGCCTCGCGATCCTGCATCCGTGCGTCTACGGCGAACTGAACGCGACGGGCGCCATCGACGGGATCGCCGCCGACCTCGAGCGCGAAATCGCGCTCCTCTGCCCGGACCGCGACGCGAAGGAAATCGTCGCCGCGTTCCTGGCACGGCTCCCCGACGTGCGGCGGCTCGTCGAGACGGACGTGACGGCGGCCTACGAGGGCGACCCCGCCGCCACGAGCCGCATGGAGGTCGTCATGTCGTATCCGGGCCTCTACGCGGTGACGGTTCACCGCCTCGCGCACGAGCTCTACCGCCTGAAGGTGCCGATCATCCCGCGCGTGATGGCGGAACTGGCGCACAGCAAGACGGGCATCGACATCCACCCCGGCGCGACCATCGGCGAGCGGTTCTTCATCGACCACGGCACGGGCGTCGTGATCGGCGAGACGTGCGTCATCGGGCGCAACGTGCGGCTCTACCAGGGCGTGACGCTCGGCGGCCTTTCGTTCGAGAAGGACGCGTCGGGCGCGCTCGTGAAGGGGCTCAAGCGCCATCCGAACATCGAGGACGACGTCGTCATCTATGCGAACGCGACGATCCTCGGCGGCGAGACGACCATCGGCGCGGGCAGCGAGATCGGCGGCAACGTCTGGCTGCGCGCGAGCGTCCCGCCCAACTCGCGCGTCTACAACAATCCGCCGGCACCGGTCATCAAGACGCGCGCGCCATGACGCCGGGCGTGGCAGTTCTGCTGGCCGCCGTGGCATCCGCCGGCCGCATCAAGGATTCCGTCTGGAACGGAACCGGCGAGGAGTCGTTTTCCGTGACAGGCGTGGTGACGGCGGTGATCGCCGGCAATTCGTCGTTCTCCGTCACTGACGGGAAAGACGACGCCTATCTTCGCTCGACCAATTCCATAGACTTCAGCGCCGGTGACATCGGGCGCTTCGACGGCCACATCGGCGTCGACGCGAATGGCTGGCGGCGGGCGTTTCTCGACGCTGCGCAAATCACGGGCCGCGCCGAGCTGCCGGCGGTCATCGAGATTGACGCGAAGCAGCTCTCCGACACGGCCTACGACAGCAAGGTCGTCTCGATGCGCGGCATTGTCGCCGACATCCAGCGCGACGACATTGCCCCCGAATGGCGCTTTCTTGCGCTGAGAAGCCCCCAGGGAGGCTTTGTCGCGGCGATTTACGCGCCTGGGGACGACGACTTGCCTGAACTTCTCGCGGGCGCGGAAGTCCGCGTCTCCGGTATCGCCAACATCCTGCCCGACGGCGGGAAACGCAAGTTCAAGATGCCGCAAATCACGCTCCCGTCGCCTGCGGGCATCCAAATCGTCGCGAACGCGC
The DNA here is from genome assembly GCA_017412325.1 of Kiritimatiellia bacterium. Taxonomy (GTDB): domain Bacteria; phylum Verrucomicrobiota; class Kiritimatiellia; order RFP12; family UBA1067; genus UBA1067. The sequence continues at coordinate 4,189 of JAFPYE010000111.1, forward strand.
CGGAAAGCCCGCTGGCGGCTCCCGCCATCGTGTTCGACGCCAATGGCATCGCGAACGGGCAGTACAAATCCCCCGCGCTCATCGCGCAGATGGGGATGCGACGCGTGACGGGGGATGTGCTGGCCGTTGCCGCGAGGCGCGACGTCTATCTGTCCGTCGGGGGAGGGCAGGTCGTTTGCGTAGAGCTTGACAGGGCGTGTTGCGCGCCGTCGGTCGGAGAGAGAATTGTCGCGGCCGGCTTCCCCGAGACAAATCTCTTCATCCTCAAACTGGGCAAGGCGCGTTGGACGCCGTCCGGCGAATCGCCCGCCGCGCCCGGCGACGAAAAGACGTGGATCCTCCCGCAGTCGATTCCTGCGGACGAGGTGCTGCGCGAGCACTACGGGCATACGGTCGGGCTCGACTGCCGGGTCGTCGCCGTTCCCGGCGAAGAAGCCTCGGGCGGCGAGCGCGTGCAAGTCCTGTTCGGCGGACGCATCGTTCCCGTCGACATCAGCGGTGCGCCGGAGCTTTGTGCGCGGCTTTCGCCCGGCGACGAGATCGACGTTCGCGGGCTCTGCGTCCTGAACACGTCGGAATGGCGCCTCGGCGACATGTTCCCCGCCATCGACGGCTTTACGGTCGTCGTCCGCAACCCGGACGACGTGCGCCTGCTCAAGGCCGCTCCCTGGTGGACGATCGAACGGCTCAAGCTTGCCGTCGCCACCCTGGTTGCCGTGACATTGCTCCTGTCGCTCCTGGTCTGGATCCTGCGCGGAATCGTCCGGCGCAGAAGCCGCCAGCTGTTCAAGGCGGAAATCGGCAAGGTGGAGTCGGAGCTGCGCATCGGCGAGCGCACGCGCCTCGCGGTCGAGATCCACGATTCGCTTTCGCAGTATCTCGTCGGCGTCGCCTATCAGGTTGATGCGGCGGCGAAGGCGCTCCGCCGTGGCGCGGAGGCCGCCGGGGGCTTCCTCGCCACGGCGCAGAACATCCTCGCCTCCTGCCGGGAGGAACTGCGCCGCTGCCTTTCCGACCTGCGCGGGAATGCGCTGGAGATGAAAGACATGGCCGAGGCCGTCCGCTCGACCGTCCGGCCGGTCGTCGGCGACGCGGAACTTTCCGTACGTTTCGCAACGAGGCGCGACAGCCTGTCGGACACGACCGCGCACGCGATACTCTGCATCGTCCGGGAACTTGCGGCCAACGCCGTCCGCCACGGCGGGGCGAAGCACGTCAAGATTGCCGGCGCGCGCGCAGGGAAGTCTATCCGGTTTTCCGTCCGGGACGACGGATCCGGGTTTGACGCGGCTGGCAATCCCGGCCCCGCCGAGGGGCATTTGGGCTTCTGGGCATACGCGAGCGCGTCGTCAAACTCGGCGGCGCCGTGAAAATCGAGAGCGTCCCTGGCAGGGGATGCTGCGTTTCAGTGGAGATCGGAGGATGAAAAAGACGAAGATTCTGATTGTCGACGACCATGCGGTCGTCAGAATGGGCCTCGCCTCCATCATCAGCCTGGAGGACGATCTCGAAGTCTGCTGCGAGGCGTCTTCCGGCGAGGAGGCGGCCAAGCTCGCCGCCGCGTTGAAACCCGATGTCGCCATCTGCGATTTCGTCATGAGCGGCATGGACGGCGCGGCGGCGACGGCGGCGATCCGCGCCGCGTCGCCGGACACCCAGGTTCTCATCCTGACGACGTTCGGCTCGTCGGAGGATCTGGCGAGGGCGTTCGACGCGGGGGCGGTCGGCGCGGTGACGAAGGACATTCCGCACGACGAACTGGTCGCCGCGATTCGCGCGACGGCCCGGGGGCGGCGCGTCGTCTCGCCGCAGATCGAGCAGACGCTCAAGACCGTCGAGCCGAAGCCCCGCTTCACGGAGCGCCAGCAGGAAGTCCTCGACGCCATCACGCGCGGGCTCTCCAATGACGACATCGCCAAAGTCCTGTGCCTTTCAAAGGCCCGCATCAAGCAGCATATCGCCGAACTCTACGACAAACTGGGCGCGGCGAACCGCACGGAGGCCGTTGCCATCGCCATCCGCCGGCATCTGCTCAAGAATTAGCCTTTTGGCTAGATTCTCCTTTCCGGTTGAACATGCTATACCCCGACTTTGCCACTTGGATATTAGGTCCTCGGCGTGACCAAGTGAAAAATCTTCAATAAAATCAATGCTCCCCCTTGCGGAGCCTCTGTAGATATGATATAATTATCCCGTGATTGCAACCTTGC
>JAFPYE010000112.1 GCA_017412325.1 Kiritimatiellia bacterium
AGGGGAACGGAACGTTTTGGACGCTTGAAATATGATATAATTTCAGCCATGGACAAGCTCTTCATCGTCGACATGATGCCCTTTCTCTACAAGGGCCACTTCGTCTTCCTGCGCAACCCCCGCCTGACCGCCGCCGGCGTCAACACCTCCGCCCTGCTCGGTCTCGTCGCGGGGCTGACCTCGATCATCAAGCGCGAGCAGCCGACGCACCTCGTCCTCGCGATGGACCCGACCGGCCCCACCTTCCGCCACACGGCCTACCCGCCCTACAAGGCGCAGCGCCAGAAGATGCCCGAGGAACTCGCCGCCAACATCCCCTACGCGTTCGAGCTCGCCGCCGCGCTGAAGATCCCCGTCGTGCGCGTGGACGGCTTCGAGGCGGACGACGTGATGGGCACGCTCGCCGTCAAGGGCGCCGCCGCCGGGTTCGACGTCTTCATGGCCACGCCCGACAAGGACGCCGCCCAGCTCGTCCGGCCCGGCGTCCGGCTCTACCGCCCGGCGCGCGCCGGCGACGAGGCGGAGGTCTACGACGCGGACAAGGTGTGCGCGCACTGGCACCTGACGTCGCCCGCGCAGATGATCGACTACCTCGCGCTCGCGGGCGACTCGTCCGACAACATCCCCGGCATCCGCGGCGTCGGCGAGAAGACCGCCGCCGACCTGCTCGCACGCTTCGGCGACGTCGAGGGCATCCTCGCCGCCGCGCCCACGCTCAAGGGCAAGCTCGCCGAGCGCGTCGCGGCCGGCGCCGACGATGCGCGCACGTCCAAGTTCCTCGCGACCATCCGCACCGACGTGCCGATCGAGCCGCGCTGGGACGACTACCGCTTCGGCGACGTCGACCGCGACGCGCTCGCCGCCGTCTGCGCCAAGTACGAGCTCAACCGCCTCGCGCGCGACTTCGGGCTGGACGACGAACCTCCCGCCGATTCCGCCGCGCGCCACACGCTCGCCGACACGCCGCACGACTACCGGCTCGTCACGACGCGCGAGGACGCGCTCGCGCTCGCCGCCGAGCTCGCCGCCGCCGACCGCATCGCCTTCGACACCGAAACCGCCGCGTTCGACGGCCACGACTCCACCGAACCGCACTTCTGCAAGCTCGTCGGCTTCTCGTTCGCCGTCCGGCCCGGCAAGGCGTGGTACGTCACCGCCGACCAGATCGACGCGTTCCGCGACCTCTTCGCCGACCCGACCAAGACCTTCGTCGCGCACAACGTCAAGTTCGACCGCTCCGTCCTGCACCGCTACGGCATCGGCTTCGCCGCCGTGCCGCACGACACGATGCTCGCGCACTACTGCCTCGACGCCGCCGCGCGCCACGGCATGGACGCGCTCGCCGAACACTACCTGAACTACCGTCCGATCCCCATCACGGCGCTCATCGGCGAGAAGGAACGTGGCAAGGAGCAGCTGTCGATGGCGGCCCTGAAGCCGGAGGAGGTCCGCGACTACGCCGCCGAGGACGCCGATGTCGCCCTGCGGCTCGACGACGTGCTGCGCCCGCGCGCGCCCCGCGCGCTGGAGCTCGCGGAAGAGCCGCTCGTCAAGATCCTCATCGACATGGAGCGCGAGGGCGTGAAGATCGACGTCGCGAGTCTCCGGGAGTACGGCAAGGCGCTCGACCGCGAAATCCTCGCGCTCAAGCAGGACATCCTCGCCTGCGCCGACCCCGGCTTCAACCCCGACTCGCCCAAGCAGCTCGGCAGTCTCCTCTTCGACAAGCTGGGCCTGACGGGCGGCAAGAAGACGTCGACGGGCCAGTATGCGACCGACGAAAAGACGCTGTCAAAACTGGTGGACGACCATCCCGTCGTCGCGCAGATCCTCGACTACCGCGCGCTCACCAAGCTCAAGTCGACCTACGTCGACAAGTTGCCGACGCTCATCGACGCGAACGGCCGCGTCCACACGACCTACGCGCAGGCGTTCACCGAGACGGGGCGCCTGTCGTCCAGCGACCCCAACCTCCAGAACATCCCCATCCGCACCGAACGCGGCAAGCTGATCCGCAAGGCGTTCGTCGCGCGCGACGACCGGCACGTGCTCGTCTCCGCCGACTATTCGCAGATCGAGCTGCGGCTGATGGCGGCATTCTCCGGCGACCGGGCGATGCTCCAGGCGTTCCGGAACGGCGAGGACATCCACCGCGACACGGCGAGCCGCGTCTTCGACGTGATGCCCGCCTTCGTCACGCCCGAGCAGCGCGCCAAGTGCAAGATGGTCAACTTCGGCATCATCTACGGCATCAGCGCGTTCGGGCTCTCGCAGCGGCTGAAGGTGCCGCGCCGCGAGGCGCAGGCGCTCATCGACGCCTACTTCCGGCTCTACCCCTCCGTCAAGACCTACATGGAGAAGGCCATCGCCGACGCGCGCGCGAAGGGCTACGCCGAAACCGTGCTCGGGCGGCGGCGCACCTTGCGCGACATCAACTCGCGCAACGCGACGGCGCGCCAGGCCGCCGAACGCGACGCCATCAACACGCCCATCCAGGGCAGCGCGGCGGACTTGATCAAGGTCGCAATGGTGAAGGTGGACCGCGCGCTCAAGGCCGAGAACCTGCGCACGAAGATGGTCCTGCAGATCCACGACGAACTCGTCTTCGACACGCCGCGGGAAGAGGTGGACCGCGTCAAGGAAATCGTGCGCCGCGAGATGGAAGGCGCGCTCGACTTCGGCGTGCCGCTCGAAGTCGGCATCGGCGTCGGCGCCAACTGGCTCGACGCGCACTGAGGGCCTAGCGCCGCGCCAACAGCCCCGTCGTCCATTCGCCGAGCGTCTTGCGCCCGGTTTCGGCAAAACCGCGCGCGGCAAACGCCGCCAAGACTTCGGGGTAGAGTTCGTTCAAAATGCCGGAGACAATCAGCGTCCGCTTTGCATAGGACGCGATCTCGTCCGCAAAGGCGATCAGCAAGGGGCCGAGGATGTTGGCGACGACGGCATCGGCGGGCGCACACGCGGCGACGGGCGCCGCGGCGGCGCGGCCGTCGTTCAGCGCGAGATCGGGATAGAGCCCCTTCGCGGCCTCAATGGAGGCGTCGAGCGTCACGGCACCCTTCCCAAGCGCAAAGACCCGGTAGTCGACCGTCACGCCGTTCGCGGCGGCGTTCTCGCGCGCGGCGGCGACGGCCTCTTCGTCGATGTCGAAGCCCGCGACGGGTGCAAAGCCCAGCTTCGCCGCCGCAATCGACAGG
>JAFPYE010000113.1 GCA_017412325.1 Kiritimatiellia bacterium
GCTCGCGCCGCTCCTGCGCCTGCGCCGCCTCGCGCTCCTTCTGCGCCTGCCGGCGGGCCGCGTCCCGCGCCTGGCGGTCGGCTTCCGCCTTTTCTTCCCGCGCCTGTTCGCGCAGTTCGGCCTGGCGCGCCGCCTCCAGCTCCGCCAGCCGCACGCGCGCACGCCGGTCGTTCCAGGTCTGCCAGAACCACATCAAGCACGCAACCACGGCACTCAGGATGAGTGCCGTGGCCGTGTTAGCGAGGATCGCCCGTATCCGCGCGCGCCGCTTCGCCTGCTGGGCCGCCCTGAGCGCCCTTACCGGGTCATAGCGGCCGCCTGCGGTCATTTCGCGCGCCTCTCCAGCCGATCAGTTCTTGTAGGTCACCAGGCCCTTGCCCTTGCGGATGACGCCGATGACGCTGTACGGCTGGTGCTGCGCCTTGAGGATGTTCGTCGCCTTCACGAGCTCGTTCTTCGGGATGATCACCACGAAGCCGATGCCCATGTTGAAGACGCGATACATCTCGTCGTGGTCCACCTTGCCGCGGTTCTCGATGTACTTGAAGATCGTCGGGACCTCCCAGCTCGCGCGGTCGATCTCGGCGTTCACCGCCTTGGGCAGCACGCGCGGCAGGTTGTCCGGGAAGCCGCCGCCGGTGATGTGCGCCATGCCGGTGATCTTGACCTTGCGCTCCATCAGCTTCGCGACGGGCTTGAGGAAGCTCTTGTGCACCGCCAGAAGCGCGTCGCCGAACGTCTGGTTCGTGCCGGGGAGCTTGTCCTGCCAGCTGTGCTGGTCGAGGTCGAAGATCACGCGCCGCGCGAGCGAAAAGCCGTTCGTCTGCAGGCCGCCCGAGGGGAAGCCGATCATGACGTCTCCCGCGCGGATGGACTTGCCGGTGATGAGGTCCTTGCGCTTCACGCAGCCGACGATGGTGCCGACGAGATCGTACTCGCCCTGCGGGTAGAGACCCGGCATCTCGGCGGTTTCGCCGCCGAGAAGCGCCATGTGGTTCTCCTTGCACGCCTTGCAGAGCCCCGCGACCACGCTCTTGAACTGGGCCGGATCGACCTTGGAGGTGCCGACGTAGTCCATGAAGAAGAGCGGTTTCGCGCCCTGCACGAGGATGTCGTTGACGCAGTGGTTGACGATGTCCTGGCCGACCGTGTCGTGCTTGTTCATCATCGCCGCGACCTTGAGCTTGGTGCCCACGCCGTCGGTCGACGAGACGAGAATCATGTCCTTGCCCGGCGGGACCTTGTGGAGCCCGCCGAAGGACCCGATGCCGCCCAGCACGTTCGCGGTCTTGGTCGCGGCCACCATCGCCTTGATGGAGCTGACCGCGCCCATTTTCACGTCGATGTTGACGCCCGCTTGCGCGTAGGCGGATTTGTTTTCCTTCGCCATCTTCTGTGCGATCCGTTTCTCGCTTACAGCTTGTTGTTCGAGCCCAGCACCTTGACGATCTTGTGGATGTACATCTCCTTCATCGCCTCGCGCGCCGGGGTGAGGTACTGGCGCGGATCGAAGTGGCCGGGGTACTCCGCGAAGTGCTTGCGGATCGCCGCCGTCATCGCCAGACGCGAGTCGGAGTCGATGTTGATCTTGCACACCGCGCTCTTCGCCGCCTTGCGCAGCTGCTCTTCCGGAATGCCGACCGCGTCGGGGAGCTTGCCGCCGTACTTGTTGATCGTGTCGACGCAGTCCTGCGGGACCGAGCTCGAGCCGTGCAGCACGATCGGGAAGCCGGGGAGCTTCTTTTCGATTGCCTTCAGGACGTCGAACGCCAGCGGCGGCGGGACGAGCTTGCCCGTCTTGGGATCGCGCGTGCACTGCGCGGCGGTGAACTTGTACGCGCCGTGCGAGGTGCCGATGGAGATCGCGAGCGAGTCGCAGCCCGTCTTGGTCGCGAACTCGATCACTTCCTCGGGCTTCGTGTAGTGGCTCTCGGCGGCGGACACTTCGTCCTCGACGCCCGCCAGGACGCCCAGCTCCGCCTCGACGGTCACGTCGTGCTTGTGCGCGTAGTTGACGACCTTCTTCGTGAGCTTGATGTTCTCCTTGAACGGGAGCGAGGAGCCGTCGATCATCACCGACGAGAAGCCGGAATCGATGCAGCTCTTGCACGTCTCGTAGCTGTCGCCGTGGTCGAGGTGAAGGACGATCTGGGGCTTCTTGCAGCCGAGTTCCTTGGCGTACTGGACGGCGCCTTCGGCCATGTAGCGGAGAATCGTGGGGTTGGCGTACTTGCGGGCGCCCTTCGAGACCTGCATGATGACGGGGCTCTTGGTTTCGACCGCGGCCTGGATGATGGCCTGCATCTGCTCCATCGTGTTGAAGTTGAAAGCGGGGATGGCATAACCGCCCTTGACCGCCTTGGCGAACATTTTCTTGGTGTTGACGAGACCAAGCTTCTTGTAGCTGACCATTTCGATTACTCCTTGTTTTTGCCCCATTTGGGGGAAATTGGCGCGGAGTATACCAAAAAAACGCGTGAAAATCAAGCGTCACGCGCCAAAAATGGCGGAGGGTGAGGGATTCGAACCCCCGGAACCTTTCGGCTCAACGGTTTTCAAGACCGCCGCGTTCAACCACTCCGCCAAC
>JAFPYE010000114.1 GCA_017412325.1 Kiritimatiellia bacterium
CCGTCGCGGATCTTGATGTGCGCGCCGAAGAGATCGAGCGTGCCCGCTTTGACCGGCGTCTCCTCGCCGTCCGTCACCGCCACCGGCAGGAGCGCGCCGTCGCCCGCGCCGCCGGGGAACGTCAGCCGCCCCCGCCACCGCATCTTCATCGACTTGGTCGGGTGCGACACGAACGTCAGCGTAATCGTCTTGCCCTCTGGAACTTTCATCGCGGACAGTATATCATTTACAGGCTCACGTCGCCAATCGGCAGCTTCTCCTTCGGCTTGTCGAGCCGCAGCGTCAGCACCTCGCGCTTCTCCGCCGCCGTCGCCCAGTCGGTGTAGACGGTCGCCGTTACCGTCGCCGGGCCCGTCAGCGCCGTCTGGTGCGACGCAAAGTAGTTGGTCAGGATCTTGAACGTGCCCGTCGCCTCCTTGCGCAGATACTCCTCGGGGCCATAGCCCGTCGTCACGTCCTCGCCCACGAAGCCGCCCGCCTCCGTGCGCCGATGCCCGTAGAACGCCTCCTCGCCTTCCGCCTCCAGGACGTGGAGGTCAATGTCCGTCTCGTCCGCATCCCACGACAGGACGATCCTCAGCCGCACTGGCAGATCCCGCCGGTACGCCGCCTCCAGCTCGGGCGCCGCGGCCGCCACGCCCGACTTTTCGCACCACGAGATGAGCGCGTTCAGCTCCTCCAGCGCGACGATGCTCACCTGGCGGTCGTTCGAGCGCCGTCCGCTCCGCCGCGCGAAGTCGGTGAACGCCGCCTCCTTCAAGAGCGCCATCGCCTCCGCGAGCGCGGCCGCGTCCTTGTTCGCCTTGCCGTATTCGGAGAGGACGAGCGCCAGGTCGCGGCGCGACTGCCCTTCTTCGCCGCGCAGCTTCAGCGCCTTGCGGAAGCAACGGATCGCCGCGTCCAAAAGCCCCGCCTCCCTGAGCCGCCAGCCCATCGCCCGCCACACCTTGGCGTCGTCCAGCCCGAATTCCGCCATGTTGGACAGCACCCGTCCGCCGAGCGCCGTCTCGCCCTTCTTGAAGAAGAACCCCGCCACATCCATATAAAACGCGGGCGCCGCGCCGTGCGTCTTCTTCTGCACGAGATATTCGGCGTAGCCGTCCGCCGCCGCCGCGATCGCCTTCAGATACGGCGCATCGGGATTCCACGCCGCGACCGTGATGGTTGCGCCGCCCGAACCCGCCGCACCGGGCGCGGGTGCCGCCGCTTCCATCTCAACCGATTCGGCCATCTCGGCCAATTCAGCCACAACCGCACCCTCGGCCATCGCCGACTGCGCCCCGGGCGCGCTCGCCAGCGCCACCGCGCGACGCGCGCGGACGCCATTCCCCTCCGCCGCCGCCATGCCAACGGGTGCCTCGTCGAACAGCCCGCTCTTCGGCGTGCGCTTCGGCGGAATCGGGTCGTTCCACCACTTGACGCGCTCCTCCCACAGCGCGAGCAAATCCTTTTCATGCTCCGCCTGCGCCTTCTTCGCGGCGATGGCGTCGTCCTCGGCCGCGCGCCGCCGCACCCATTCGTCGTGGAACGGCAACGCCGCCGGCGGCTCGATCTTGTGCGTCAGATACTGTTCCAACGTCTCGAGGACGATGAGACTCGTCACGTCGCTTGCCACGCCATAGCGGCGCCCGAGCGCCAGAAACTCGTCCTTGCGCGCGTCGGCCTGCGCCGCGAGGTCCTGCATGCGGTTCGCCGCCCACGCCGTCGCGAGGAGCGTCCCCTCCTTCACGTCCACGCCGTCGGGCACCGCCTCGCCCTTCGCCAGCTTGCGCACCGTCACCGCCCGCGCGGGCGCATCCGCGCGGCTCGCGACAACGACGCCCGGCACGTCTTCATAGCGCGGCCGCTCCACGCCCAGCGTGTCCAGCTCGTCTGAGAAAAGAAGAGTTCTTTGGACAGGATTAACAGGATTGACAGGATTTTCGGATTGTTCCAATCCTGTCACAAACGCCAGCGCGCGGCCGATGTCCGTGCCGCCGTCGTAGACGAGCGCCTCCAGTTTCGCCACGAGTTCCGCCTTGCCGACGACGCCCAGGTCCTCGGGCTCGTTGCGGAAGACGACGAGCCGCCACTGGCCCTCCGCGGGGAGCGCGGCGATTTTGCCGCGCCACGCCGCCGCCTGCGCCGCCGCGCTCCCGCTCGCGTCCCACAGGATCACGCCATCCGAAAACGCCGCGATCTTGTCCGCGACGCACGCCGCGTTGCCAGCGTTCCGCGCGGCCACGAACACATCTTCGCCGTCCTTTTCGCAGACGACCTCCGTTGCGCCCTCGGCGACCGGCACGATGGAGTCGACCGTGGCGCGGCGCGGCGTCCGGGGATCGAGGGGAAAGATGCGCGTGCGCCAGACGTTGCCCGCGACGTGCTCGACGAGGCCGGGATCGACGCGCCGGGCCTTTTCGGTCTCGAAGGCGACGCGCGCCTTTTCCTTCTCCACGACGACGCCCGGCACCAGGACGCCGTTCACCTCCAGCGCGTAGCCGCAGACGGTCGCGCCTTCGGGGAGCGGAAACTCCAGGTCGGCGCTCATCTGCCGCGCGTTCGGGTTGGTGAAGGTGAACGTCGTGCGCACGCGGCGGTAGAGGCCGTTGTCGGCGACGATCGCTTCGGACGAGTCGATCGCGACCGGCTGTTCGTCCGCGCGCAGGTCGACGGGGCGGATCCCGGGCGGGGGCAGTGCGGGGCGGACTTTTGCCGGAATGAGCTCCTGGGCGGTGGCCAGCAGGGCGGAGCCGACGAGGGCAAGGGTCAAAGTGGTGCGTTTCATGTTCATGAGTATACTCCTTTTCGTCTCTGCTTGTAAAGGGACAATCATCCGAATTTTTCCAGCGCAAGTTTTTGAGGAACAAAATCCGGAAGCGTTCGGGCACGAGATATGATATACTACCGCCAACGGATAAAAAGGTTCTTTGACATGACGGTGACGCGCAGACAGGCCCGCGAGTGGGCGATTCAGATGTTGACGGCGGCGGACGTGAACCCGCCCCGCCCCGAGGAAGTTCCCGCTTTCATCGCGGCGTTCTGGGAGTCCGCCCGGACGCTCGAACCGAACGAGGGCGGCGTGCCGAAGCTCCGCGACAAGCTGCGGCTGTTCGTGGAAGAGCGCGTCGCCGGCGTCCTCGGCGAGCTGCAGGAGATCGATTCCATCGTCATCAGCTACCTCGAAAACTGGGACTACTACCGCCTCGGCTCCGTCGAACGCGCAGTCCTCCGGCTGGCGGTCTGGGAACTCCGCCACACCGACATCCCCCACCCCGTCGTCATCAACGAGGCGGTCGACCTCGTCAACTGGTTCTCGGAGCCGGGCGCGCGCACGCTCGTCAACGGAATCCTCGACCGCTACGCCAAGTCGCTCGCGCAATGACCGACGCCGGTTTCATGTCCCGCGCGCTCGACCTCGCGCGGCGCGGTCTTGGGCACACGCGCCCCAACCCGCCCGTCGGCGCGGTCGTCGTCAAGGACGGCCAGATCGTCGGCGAGGGCTGGCACCGGCGCGCGGGCGGCGACCACGCCGAAGTCGCGGCCATCAAGAACGCGCGGCGGCGAAGCGGTTGCAACGGGACAACCGGGACAGGGAACCCGATGCTCAGAGGGGCTGTCCTTTACGTCACGCTGGAGCCGTGCTCGAAGCCGGGGCGCGTCGGCGCGTGCACCGACGCGATCGCCGCGGCCGGAATCTCGCGCGTCGTCTACGCCCTCCCCGACCCCAATCCAAAGAACCGCGGCAAGGCGAAGCGCGCGCTCGCAAAGGCGGGGATCGCGTGCGAACGGTTCAAGGGCGACAAGGAGATCGCGCGCGCGGCTCAAGCGTTGATTGCGCCCTTCGCGAAACACGTGACGACCGGGATGCCCTTCGTCACCGTCAAGATCGCAATGTCGCTCGACGGGAAGATCTGCGACGACTGGGGCCACGCGAAATGGATTTCCAGCGCAGCGGCGCGCCGCGCGACCGGCCGCCTGCGCGAGCAGGTCGACGCCATCCTGGTCGGCGCGGAAACGGTGCGCAAAGACAACCCTTCTCTCCTTTGCCATCAGAAGCGCAACGACGACCTCATCCGCGTCATCGTCTCGAAGAGCGGAACGCTCCCGAAAAAGGCGCAGGTGTTCACGGACGGCGCGCCGAACCAGACGCTCGTCTTCGACGACGCGCAAAAGGCGCTCGCCGAACTGGGCAAAATGGGCGTTCTGCACGTTCTCTGCGAGGGCGGGCTCAACCTCGCCACCTCGCTCGCCGAAGCGGGGCTCGTCGACGAATGGATCACCGTTCTCGCGTCCAAGGTCATCGGCCACCGGCGCCTTAGCGACGCAACACGGATCAGGAGCACGAAATGTTTACTGGACTAATCGAGCGCATCGGCACCGTCAAACGCGTCTCGTGGGGCGCGGGGCTCGTCCTTGAAATCCACTTCGAGCCGTGGGCGCGGCCCCTGGAGCGCGGCGAATCCGTCGCGGTCAACGGCGTGTGCCTGACGGTCGCCGACTGCGATGCGACGCGCTTCACGGCGGACGTCCTCGGCGAGACAATCTCCCGCACAGGGCTGGGCGGACTCATCCCCGGCGAAAAAGTCAACCTCGAGCGCGCGCTCAGGGCGGGCGACGCGATGGGCGGCCACATTGTGCAGGGCCACGTCGACACGCAGGGGACAATCCGCGCCAAGACGCCCAAGGGCCGCGACTTCCAGCTGAAGATCGACTGCGGGCGCGTCCTCGCGGCGCAGTCGGTCCTGAAGGGATCCGTCGCCATCGACGGCGTTTCGCTTACGATCAGCGGGCTCGGCGAAAACTGGCTGACGGTCGACCTCATTCCGACGACCGCGCGCGAGACGACGCTCGGGCTGAAGAAGGTCGGCGACACGGTAAACCTCGAAGGCGACATCCTCGGCAAATACGTCGCGAAGCAGACCGCCGCGCACGGGCTCACCGAAGAGATGCTCGCCCAGGCCGGCTTTCTGGATTCGCCCGGCAACTGAATGCCAGTGCGCGGGGCTCCGGCCGAGGCGGTCAGATGCGCGCCTTCAGGTTCGGGATCTCGGCGGGATCGAGCGCGGTGAACGCGAAGCACTTCCGGCCCAGGTCCTTCAGCGACGTGCCGATCAAGTAGAGCCGCCGGTCGTCCACCACCAGGAAGCGGTCGTGGAAACTCTTGCTCTCGCAGACCGTCAAGCCGCCGTACTGCTCGTTGAACCGCTGGATGTCGCCGGGCGCGAGCCCGTTGCCGCACTTCGACGTCACGAGCGTGACCGCGACGCCCTTCCCCTTCCGCGCCAGGAGCTCCAGCGTCGTCAGGTCCACCCAGCCGTCGATCAGCAGGATCGATTCCTTGGCCGAGAAGATGTGGCGCAGGGCGAACGCCACGGCGTCGAACACCTGCCCGTCGTAGAACACGCCCCGCACCGGCGGCAGCGCCGCCTGGGCGAAGGAGTCGACACGGCCCCGCAACGCGTCCAGCCGCGCCTCGTACCGCGCGAGCCGCCGGTCCAGCCGGTCTTCGAGCTGGTCCAGCCGCACGCCGAGCCTGTCGATTGGCTCCATCGCCCCGCCTCCCCGCGCTAGGCCGCCGCCCGGACGCGCGCGACGATGCGGTCCGTCATCTCGGGATGCTGCTTCAGGAAGGTGATCGCCGCAACCGCCCCCTGCGCGATGTTCTCGCCGTCGAACGCCAGCCAGCTGCCGCGCTTCTCGACGACCCCCCGCGCGAGCGCCGCGTCCAGCACGCCGCCTTCGTGCGAGATGCCGCACGCGTAGAGGATGTCGAACTCCGCCTCCGTGAACGGCGCGGCGACCTTGTTCTTGACGACCTTCACGCGTGTGCGGTTGCCGACGACCTCGCCCGCCGTGTTCTTGATCGCGCCGATGCGCTGCACCTGCAGGCGGCAGCTCGCGTAGAACTTGAGCGCCTTGCCGCCGGGCGTCGTCTCGGGGTTGCCGAACATGACGCCGATCTTCTCGCGCACCTGGTTCGTGAAGATGCAGAGCGTCTGCGTCTGAGAAATCGCCGCCGTCAGCTTGCGCATCGCCTGCGACATGAGCCGCGCCTGGAGCCCCACGTGGCTGTCGCCCATCGCGCCGTCGATCTCCGCCTGCGGCGTCAGCGCGGCGACCGAGTCGACGACGACGATCTCGACCGCACCCGAACGGATCAGCTGCTCGCAGATGGTGAGCGCCTCCTCGCCCGAGTTCGGCTGCGAGACGACGAGGTTGTCGAGGTCGACGCCGATCTTGCGCGCGTAGCCGGGGTCGAGCGCGTGCTCCGCGTCGATGAACGCGGCGGTGCCGCCCGCCTTCTGGACGTTCGCGACCGCGTGCAGCGCGAGCGTCGTCTTGCCCGAGGACTCGTGGCCGTAGAGCTCGACGATGCGCCCCTTGGGCAGCCCGCCGATCCCGAGCGCGAGGTCGAGCGACAGCGCCCCCGTCGGCACCGCCGCCACCGCGCCGTGCGCCTCCTCCCCGAGCCGCAGGATCGACATCTCACCGAACTGCTTGCGGATCTGGCCCATCACCGTTTCCAGCGCCGAGCCCATTTGCTTCAAGGTTGTTTTGCCTGCCATGTCGTTTTTCCTTTCGTGTTGCGTTTGGGCAAACGGTCAGTCCGCCCAGTTGATGAATTTCCGTTCGTTCTCGAAGAGCCGCACACGCTCGATGTGGTCGATCTCGACCTTCTGCCGCGCCTGCGGCGTGCCGTAGACCTCGACGACGTCGAAGCGGTACGCGCCCTTCCAGCCGTTGCGCCGCAGCCACGTCCGGCACGCGGTGCGCAGCAGCTCCTGCTTGTGCCGGTCGACGCTCCTCAGCCGCCGCTGGCGGAACGACCGCGCCTTGTGCTGCTTGACCTCGACGAACACCATCATGTCGCGCGGCTTGTCGTAGACGACGAGGTCGATCTCCAGCCGCCGGTCCCGGCGGCACGGGCGGGCGTTGCGCTCGACGATCTCGTAGCCCTCGCAGCGCAGCACCTCGCACGCCACGTCCTCGCCCCAGCGCCCGTGGGCGACGCCGACGTTCTCATGCGACATCGCGCACCTCCGCTTCGCGCACCGCGCCCGCGCGCACGGCCGTTTCGGCGGTCGGCACGCCAAAGCACAGGACGCCCATCGAGCTTTCGAGCGCCGCCGTCAGCCCCAGCGCCTCGTGCGGCGAGAGCAGGATGTGCGCGCGGATTTCCTCTTGCGTCGCCTGCGCCGTGCGGTACGTCTCCAGCGAATAGCCCTGCAGCGGCTCGATGACGTGCCGCATGCAGATGCGCGTCGTCGCCTTCGCCGACCGGTGGTAGAGCCCCTTGCCGTCCTCCAGACTCTCGCACTCGCCGCGGAACACCTGCAGCATCTTGCAGAGGTCGTTGAAGTCCAGCTTCAGCCGCGTGGCGTTCTCCCAGTCGAAGCGCGGATAGACGGGAATCGGGCCCGAGCGGTCGCCGATGGTCATCTGGTTGGCGATTTTCGCCATCACGCACCCCTCCTCGTTCCCGCAGGCGGGAATCAGCTCGAGCACGAGCGCGCAGCCCGTTCCCTTGCCGTTCGCGTGGAAGAGCGACAGCTGTGGACGATACGTTTTCCTGTTGGTCTGTGTGTTGTTCATGTGTTGTTCCTTTCCTGGGCTTAGGCCCAAAATCCGTTCTCCCGGTCGAGCGCGCGGTAGCCCGCCGCCTCCAGCACCTCTTCCTCGCTCACCGCCTCGCGCCCCTTCAGGTCGGCCGCCGTCCGCGCGACCCGGAGGATGCGGTCGTAGGCGCGCGCCGAGAGGTTCAGCCGCTCGACCTGCCGCCGCAGGTGCGCGTGGGCGGCGTCGGTCAGCCGGCAGACGTCCTTCAGGAGGCGGCTCGGCACGTCGGCGTTGGCGACCACGCCCTTCAGCCCGCGATAGCGCGCCGCCTGGATCCGCCGCGCGTTGACGACGCGCTCGCGGATGACGGCGCTCGGCTCGCCGCTTTCGGCCTTCTCCAAGTCGCGCACCGGCACGGCGACGACGCCCGTCTGGATGTCGATGCGGTCGAGCAAGGGGCCCGACACGCGATGCTGGTATTTCAGGATCTGCGACTGGCGGCAGCGGCACTCGTGCGTCTCGTCGCCGTAGTAGCCGCACGGGCACGGGTTCATCGCCGCGACGAGCATGAAGCGCGAAGGATAGTCGTAGGCCGCGTTCGCGCGCGACACGCCCACGTGCCCGTCCTCCAGCGGCTGGCGGAGCGTTTCAAGCGCGGCGCGCGGGAACTCCGCGAACTCGTCGAGGAAGAGGACGCCGCGGTGCGCGAGCGACACTTCGCCGGGCGAGGGATGGACGCCGCCGCCCAGCAGCCCGATGGAGCTGACCGTGTGGTGCGGCGCGCGGAACGGCCGCCGCGTCACAAACGTCCCCGCGCCCTTCTCGCGCCCCGCGACCGAATGGATTTTCGAGACCTCCAGCGCCTCTTCCACCGACAGGGGCGGCAGGATCGAGGGGATCCGCCGCGCGAGCATCGTCTTGCCCGACCCCGGCGATCCGATCATCAGGAGGTTGTGGCCGCCCGCCACCGCGACCTCGATGGCGCGCTTGACCGAGTCCTGCCCCTTCACGTCGGCGAAGTCCTCGCCGTTCGCCGCGTCGTGCGCGACGAGCGACGCGAGGTCGGTGCGGCGCGGCAGGATCGCGATCTCGCCGTTCAGGTACTGCGCCGTCTCGCGCAAGGTCCGCACGGGGATGACGTCGATGCCGCCGACGACGCTCGCCTCCTCCGCGTTCGCCTCGGGCACGATGACGGCGCGCTTGCCGATGCGCCGCATCTCCATCGCCATCGGGAGGACGCCCTTGACGCGCCGCACCTCGCCCGACAGCGACAGCTCGCCGATGAGCGCGTATTCCTCCAGCGATTCGTTCTTCAGCCGCCCCGTGGCCTTGAGGAGGCACACCGCGATCGGCAGGTCGTAGATCGGCCCTTCCTTGCGGATGTCGGCCGGCGCGAGGTTCACCGTGACCGCGTATTCGTCCTTGGACGCGAAGCCCGAGTTCTTGAGCGCCGTCGCCACGCGCTCCTTGGCCTCCTTGACCGCCGCGTCGGGGAGCCCCACGATCGTAAACGAGCTCGTCGACAAGGTGGAGTTGACCTCGATCTCCACCGTCTGGGACTCGACCCCGTTGATTGCGCCGCCATAGCATTTTGCCACCATCGTCTTTTGCCTTTCCGCCTTGTTCTGCAAGACGCGGACATTATGGCAAAAAACAAAAAAAGAAATCTTAATTTTATCTTAAGATTGTCTTAAGATTTTCTTAAGAGTTCAGCCGTGGCTAACTCAGATGCGCGGCGGTGCCTTTATCCCTTCGGCGCGGCGGCGCGCGCGGCGATTTCGCGGCGCTTGGCGGACGCGCCCTCGACGATCAGGCGCTTCAGCTCGTCCGCGTCGCCCGCCGCCACCGCGTCGCGGAAGCCGGCCATCCGTTCGATGAAGCGGTCGAGGACCGGCACGAGCGACGCGCGGTTGGCGAGGTAGAGCGCGCTCCAGTCGTTCTCGTTCTGCGTCGCGATGCGCGTCATGTCCGCATAGCTGCCCGCCGAGAAGCCGACCGAGTCCTTCACCAGGTCGTCGCGCGCATAGCTCGTCGCGACGACATGGCAGAGCTGGCTCGTGAACGCGATCATCTCGTCGTGCTTCTCGGGCGTCGTGACGACCGTCATCCCGAACCCCACCGACGCGAAATAGTCCCTGAGCGCAGCCAGCGTCTCGCCGGGGCAGTCCGCAAACGGCGTCAGGATCATCGATGCGCCCACGAAGAGATCGGCCAGCGAATTCTCGAAGCCCGCGACCTCGCGCCCCGCCATCGGGTGGCCGCCGACGAACGTCCAGCCGTCCCGCGGCACGTCCGCCAGGTCGCGCAGGATCGGCGACTTGACGCCGCAGATGTCCACGACCGTCGCGCCGCGCCTGAAGGCGGCCGCGTGCGACCGGATCCACGGCACGATGGCCGGCGGCGGCAGGCAGACGAGCACGAGGTCTGCATCCGCGAGCGCGGCGGGGCCGTCGCCGTGGTGGAGCCCGACGGTCCGGTAGCCCGCCTTGAGCGACGCCTTGTAGAAGGAGCCGCCGATGAGGCCCATCCCCACGACCGCCACGGTGCGAATTGCGCCCACGTCACTTCTCCGCATACGCGCCGAGGAACGAGAAGCGCTCGACTTCCGGATCCTGCGACAGTTCCGAGAGCAAGCTCAGCACGTTCGGATCGGACGGCGACGCCATGAAGTCGAACGTGAAGAGGTACTCGAAATCCATTCCCGGCAGCGCGCGCGCCTCGATCTTCGTCAGGTTGACGTCGATGGCCGCGAACTTGGAGATGATCGCCGCGAGCGAGCCCGGACGGTGCGGGATCGACAGCATGACCGAGAACTTGTTCGCGTCGGGATAGATCTCGAGGTCCTTCGAGATGCAGATGAAACGCGTGCTGTT
This sequence comes from Kiritimatiellia bacterium, assembly GCA_017412325.1. Lineage (GTDB taxonomy): Bacteria > Verrucomicrobiota > Kiritimatiellia > RFP12 > UBA1067 > UBA1067. Next base: position 10,413 of record JAFPYE010000114.1, read on the forward strand.
GAAGGTCGTGTCCTGGATGCCGTCGGCGATGATGTTCAGCCCGTAGAGCTCCGCGCACTGACGCGAGGCGATCACCGCCACGTCGCGCCGGTCGCCGGCCGCCACCTCGCGCGCCGCGACCGCCGTGTTGACCTCGGCGCGCTGCACGAGCTTCGGGTGCGCGCGGAAGAAGTTCTTGCACTGCGACAGCGCCTGCTGGTGGCTGCGCACCTCGGTGACGTCCTCGAACGCCACGCCGTGCGGCGCGAGGAGCACGTGGTCGATCTTCAGCTTCTGCGCGCGCACGATGCGGAACCTGTGCTTCACCATCAGGTCGTAGACCGCCGCCACGGAACCCGCCGCCGAATTCTCGATCGGCAGCACGCCGTACGGGCAGAGCCCCGATTCCACCGCCTCGAACACCTTCTCGAAGTTGGTGAAGTAGGCGATCGTCGGCAGCGGAAACATGAGCGAAATCGCCTGCTGCACGTACGAGCCCTCCGTGCCGCAGCACGCAACGACCGCGCGCGTCGGGAACTTGCGATCGTACTTTTCCGTCGCCGCGTTCACCGCCCGGATCAGCGGCGAGCCGCCGCTCAGCAGCACGCGCTGGCGCGCCTTCGAGATGTCGAAGAGCGTCGTGAAGAAGAGCCGCGCGCCGTTCTCGTATTCGGGGCCGGCCTCGGCGGTGACGCGCGAGAGAATCTCGCGTTCGCGCGCCGGGTCGTAGACGCTCGCGCCGCGCTCGCGCTTGGAGGCGACGACGTCGCCGACGAGCTCCAGGCGCTTGAGGAAAAGGCGGACGAGCTCGTTGTCGATCTTGTCGATCTCGCCCCGGACGCTGTTCAGGTCGATCATAGCACCTCCCGCACCCGGCGGATGCGCGCCATGGTCCGCGTGAACATTTCCGGCGTCTGGCTCTGCGCGCCGTCGCACTTCGCGCGCGGCGGGTCGTTGTGGACCTCGATGATGAGGCCGTCCGCGCCGATGGCCGTCGCCGCGACCGCCACCGAATCGACCATGTAGGCGTAGCCCGTCGCGTGCGAGGGGTCGACCACGACCGGCAGGTGCGACAGGCGGTGGAGCACCGTCACCACGCCGAGGTCGAGCGTGTTCCGCAGCGCCGTCTCGAACGTGCGGATGCCGCGCTCGCAGAGGATCACGTTCGGGTTGCCCGACGCCATGATGTACTCGGCGCTCATCAGCAGCTCCTGCAGCGTCGCCGACATGCCGCGCTTCAGGAGGACCGGCTTCTGCGTGTGCGCGCCGACCTCCTTCAGGAGGTTGAAGTTCTGCATGTTCCGCGCGCCGATCTGGATCACGTCCACGTCGTTGAAGAGCTCGATGTCCTTGAACTCCATCAGCTCCGTCACGATGGGCAGCCCCGTCTCCTTCTTCGCGAGCGAGAGGAGGCGCAGCCCTTCCGCGCCGAGCCCCTGGAACGCGTAGGGGGACGTGCGCGGCTTGAACGCGCCGCCCCGCAGGAGCGTCGCGCCCGCCGCCTTGACCGCGCGCGCGACTTCGACGATCTGCGCCTCGCTTTCGACCGAGCACGGGCCCGCGATGACTGCGAACGACCCGCCGCCGATCTTCACGCCGCCGCAGTCGATGACCGAGTCGGCGGGGTGGAACTTGCGGTTCGCCGCCTTGTAGGGCTCCTGGATGCGCTGCACGTGCTCGACGACGTCCAGCGCCTCGATGAGGCCGGGGTCGAGGTGCGCGATGTCGCCGACGCAGCCGATGACCGTTTCCAGCTCGCCCTTCCAGACGCGCGGTTCGATGTTCTTGGACCGAAGGAGCTCCTTCAGGCTTTCGACCTGGGATTCGCTCGTTCCCTTCTTGAGTGTGATGATCATTGTCTGTCTGTTCCTTGTTGGAGATTGTCGTGTCGCGCGTTTTCCTTGTCAAAAAACCCCACTCGGTCCGAGCGGGGTTTGATGGTGAAGGGTCCTGCCTTTCTGCAATGTTCCCTCAAACCCCGCGCACGTGGTACGCAAAGTAAAACTTCGAATAAAAGTAGAACCGGTTGTTCATGTGTGGCACACAGTATATCACATTCCGCCTCCGCCGCGCAAGGCGGCACGTTCGTTTTTTCAATCAGCCGGCGGAGGGCGCCGCGCGGCGCGAACGGAAGAACGCCTGCAGCACGGCGAGCGATTCGTCCTCCAGCACGCCCGTGACGATTTCGGGATGGTGGTTGATGCCGGGATGGTCGAAGATGCCGAACGCCGTGCCGCCGCCGCGCTTGGGATCGCCGACGCCCCACACGACCGTCGCGAGCCGCGCGAGCACGATGCCGCCCGCGCACATCGGACACGGCTCCTTCGTCACGTAGAGCCGCGCGCCCGCAAGCCGCCAGTTCCCCTTCGCCGCGAACGCCGCCGACAGCGCCAGCATCTCCGCGTGCGCCGTCGCGTCCGAGAGCCCTTCCGTCTGGTTGTGGCCGCGTCCGAGAATGCGCGCCAGGGACGGGTTCGGGTCGAGCACGGCGGGGTGGCCGTCGTGCGCCGGTTCAAGCACGGCCGGCTCCACGATCACGCAGCCCGTCGGCACTTCGCCGTCCGCGGCGGCCTTCTCGGCCTCCCTCAGCGCCATGCGCATGAAATGCAAGTCAAATGCGGTCATCGTCATGGCGCACATTATACAACTTCCCGCCCGCGCGAATCAAGGGGAAACCGCGCGAGGGGTTGCAACGCGGCGCACGGGCTCGGCGCGCGCGCCGCGAATATTAATTTATTCTTTCCGCCGGCCGCGAACGGACCCGGACCCCGCGCCGACCCCTGTAAACATTGAGTCTAATATTTCCGAATTCTTTCCGCGGCTTGCATTAAACTTTCAACGCTTGAAAAAAAGGTTATAATAGCCGTGTCGAAAGGGTTCAGGGCGAATCCGGCAGACACCAACACAAACATGCACAAACATGAAAGGAAAAAACATGACAGCACACGCACGCACAACCGGCCTCGCGATTCTCATCGTGGCAAAAGCCACTTGGGGGCTCGCAGGCGAAATACGAAC
>JAFPYE010000015.1 GCA_017412325.1 Kiritimatiellia bacterium
ACACGGATTGAACTTTATTTTTCGCCTTCCGAGGCGAAAAACTCGGTGAGACCTTTTCTTTTCTTGACTTTGTCTACACCTTGAAAATGACGCAGCCGAACCGGCTGCGTCATTTTCACATATTGGTGTTTTTTTACTTCTGCTGTTCCTTCAGCTTGCGCACGGCGATTTTCCGCTGACGGTTGCGGATGAACTCCGGCAGCACCTTGGGACGGTCAAAGTAGTCGATGCTCTCCTGGAAGGTGCGCTTTTTCAGGTGGATGGCGTCGAACTTGCAGCGGGTGGTGCACACGCCGCAGCCCAGGCACTTGTTGGGATCCACGAAGCTGGCGCCGCAGCCCAGGCAGCGGGCGGTCTCGGCCTTGACCTGCTCCTCGGTGAAGGTCTTGCGGTCGTCCTTGAAGGTGTTGGCCTTGCTCTCGTCCTTGCCGGGGACCTGACGGGCGGCGGCGTTGTAGTCCCGCTTCACGGTGTCGAAGTCCACGTTCTCCATGTCAAAGGCATGGTAGGTGAGACGGTCACGGCCGATCACCAGGCTCTGGCCGGGATGGACGTAGCGGTGGATGGAGATGGCGGCCTGCTTGCCCTGGGCAATGGCGTCGATGGCAAACTTGGGGCCGGTATAGGCGTCGCCGCCCACGAAGATATCGGGCTGGGCCGTCTGATAGGTCATGGAGTCTGCCAGCACGCGGCCCTTCTCGTCGACCTTCAGTTCGCCCAGATCCAGGCCCTTCAGGTCGATGCGCTGGCCGATGGCGGCCAGGATCGCGTCGCACTTAATCTTCTTGTCGCCCTCGCAGATGAGCGCGGCCACCTTGCCGCCCTTGCCCTCGACCTCCACGGGCTTGTGCTCGAAGAGGAACTTCACGCCCTCTTCCTTGGCCTCCGCCACCTCGGCGGGATCGGCGGGCATGTCGCTCTCCTTGCGGCGGTAGGCAACGGTCACGTCAGCGCCCAGACGCACGGCAGTGCGGGCCACGTCCATGGCCACGTTGCCGCCGCCAACCACGACGATCTTCTTGCCCAGCACCGGGCGGGTGCCGCCGTTGACCACGCGCAGGAAGTCGATGCCGCCCCAGACGCCCTTCAGATCTTCGCCGGGGATGCCGAGAGAAGCGGACTTCTGGGCGCCGACGGCCAGATAGAAGGCGTCATAGCCCTGCTTGCGCAGCTCTTCGATGGTCACGTCCTTGCCGACCTCCACGCCGCAGCGGAAGATCACGCCCAGCTCCTTGAGCACGTCGATCTCCGCGTCCAGAACGGTCTTCTCCAGACGGAAGCTGGGGATGCCGTAGCGGAGCATGCCGCCGGGCTGCTCGTTCTTGTCGAACACGGTGACCTTGTAGTTGTCGGCGGCCAGGAAGTAGGCGCAGCTCAGGCCGGCGGGGCCGGAACCGATGACGGCAACCTTCTTGTCGCTGTAGTCATAGAGCTTCTTCGGGACGAAGCGGGTGTCGCGGTCGATCTCCTTATCGGCGATGAAGCGCTTTAACTCGTCGATGGCGACAGCGCGGTCGATATCGCCGCGGGTGCAGACCAAC
>JAFPYE010000115.1 GCA_017412325.1 Kiritimatiellia bacterium
CCGTGGTTGTTGAGCCGCTGGAACTCCATGAGCGCCGTGGTCTTGCCGATCTGCGACGCACCGTAGATGAACGCCGGCATGCCGTCGTTGAGCGCGGCCTGGCACGCCCGGAAGACCGTCTGCTTCACCTCGGTGTCGATGATGCCGATGTTCTTCTTCTTCATCTCCTCGAGCTCGACAGCCTTGAACGCCTTGATCGCCTTCACGATGCCCGCCCAGCTCGCGGCCCTGCCGTCCTTGTAGACGCCATACGAACCACGGAACACTTGGTAGAGCGTGTTCTTGTCGTACGCGCCCATCTTGGCGGCGAGGTCGCTTTCCTTGAGGTGGTATTCCTGTGCGTAGGAGTAGAGCCAGAATATCTCCTCGCCGTCCTCCTCCGTCAGCTGGCCGCGCGCGACGGCCTGCCCTATCGCCACGCGCACCTGGTGCGCGGGCATTGCGACGCCGCGCGATATGACCGCGCTCGGACGCTCGCCCTCGCGCACTTCGACCGGCAGCGACGTCGTCGCACCGGGCTGGATTGTCTTTGCTTCTTTCATGGGTTTCTCCTTTGTTGTTGGTTGGGTTTTAGACAGGATTAACAGGATTAACAGGATTTACACGGCGTTGATCTGGTCGAGGAACGCGATGGAGTCGGCGTTGTCGCCAGTGGGTGAGTGGTGGAGTGGGTGAGTGGGTGAATCAACTCCCTCACTCCCACACTCCTCCACTCCCACACTTCCCTCACTCCCGCACAGCGCCTCGAAGTCGTACCCCTCGCCGTCCGGCGCGGGGCCGCGCGCCGCCGCCTCCTTCGCCTCCTTCATCACGCGCAGGTTGCGCGCCATGCGCCCCGCGCGCTCCAGCGACTCGCCCATGTGCCGCCCGCGGATCGGCAGCACCTTCGCCGCGAGGTCCGCCGCCTGGTCGCCCATCGCGACCTCGATCGCGTGGCGGTCGTACGCCGGAGCGCGGTTGAAGAGCGGACACGTCCCCAGGGTGTGCCCGTCGCCCTTGTCGACGAGCCATATCTTCTCCGGCATGAGCGGATTGTAGAGCGCCCACACCTTCGCCGTCGGCGACATCGACTGCTGCCACCCGGCGCGGTTCTTCACGCTCGCGCGGTAGAGCATTTCGTCGCGCCCGTAGAACAGCTCGTTCCTGAAGCCGAGAAGCCCGTTCGCCCGGACCGTAAGCTCGATCGCGTCCTTCTCCAGGTCCATGAAGTGCGGGAGATACCAGTCGTCGACCCTTATCAGGTCCTTCTGCCCGGCAAACCACACCTCGCGCCGCGACATCGGCCTCACCCGCTTGAGCCCTGCGTTGCGCCCGACGAGCTTCGCGATCGCGAACGCCTCCAGCCGCTCGTCCTCGTCGCCGCCCATCAGCCTCTCGACTTCCGCCCACGGCCTCCAGTCGTTCGACTGCTCGTTGAGCCTGTATTCCGCGACGACATTCGCGCCCCATCCCTCCAGGCGGTGCTCCGGATCGTCCATAAGCCGGTCCTCGATCTGACGGAACGCCGCGAGGTATTCGTCGAACGTGAGAAGCCCCGCCTCCAATTTGAGCGCGAACTGCGGCGGAAGCGTCGCCGCCGCGGCCGCAAGCCGCTCCTCGTACTTGACGAGCGCCGCCTGGCTCTCGTGCATGTGCTCCGCGTCGCGCCCGCGCGACCCGATGAGCGCGGCGGTCCTGTTGTGCAGGATGTTGTGCGCGCCCTCGCAGAGCGCCTTCATCTTGAAGTTGCCCCCGCCGTTGCCGATGAACAGCCCCGCGTGGACCTGCTCCGAGAGGATCCCGGAACGGCGTATCTTGATTAGCTCCCCGACGCCGGGAATCGCCCTTATCTGCTTCTCGACGTTGTCGCGGATCGCGGTCGTGCCGTGTTCGACGACGTCCTCCACCCCGCCGCGGTGGAAGCCGCGCACGCAGTGGTCGTAGCAGAAGAGGAACCGGAACTGCTGCTCCTTCAGGTTGTCCCTCACGCCGTCCGCGCGCTCGTACCTGGGCTTCACGATCGACGAGCACTTGAACCCGCTCGCGACGTCGTAGCCCGCGAACTCCAGCGGCTGGCACGCCTTGCCGCCGAGCATGACGTCCGTGTTGTGCCACACGTCGTCGTACTCCACCTTCGCGCCGACAGCGAGCCCCACGCGCGTCGTGAGGACCGGCACGAGATACCGCGCCGCGGCCTTTCTGCCGCGCCGGTTCGACGCGATGTTGAAGAAGTAGTTCGGATTCGCCTTCGCGACCGCCTGGAGGTTCGCGTACGTCGCGCCGTGCGGCGTCCAGTCGAGCGGACATTCCGCCGGCACCGCGACGCCCGGCTTCTCCCGCCGCCACACGTCGCGCCACGTCCCTATCGTGCCAACCATCGCCCGCCCGCTCCTGAAGTCGCTCATCATCTGGCGGTAGCCGTTCATGGACGTATTCAAGTCGTTCTCGACATACGTCATGTAGCACTCGAGCCACGGGTTCGCGGCGGACATGCCGCGCACCCTGCGGCGGTCGATGAGCGCCGAGTCGCCCATCTTCTCGTACTCGTAGAACTTGCGGCGCACAGTGCCGAAGCCGCGCCCCGTTCGCTCGGCGATCTGCGCCATGAGCCGCACGCGCTGCGACTTCGGCGCGGACGCGATCTCGATTACGACGTCCTTCCATTCAACGGCCTCGACCCGCGCCTTCAGCGAGCTCACGGCGGCCAGCCCCTCGTATGTTGCCAAGTCGTTCATCGTTCGGTATCCTTTGAGAAGAGTGTAAAGTTTAAAGTGTAAAGTGTAAAACGGTGGAGTCGCTGTCTTCTGTCGGAGGCAGAAAACAATTCC
>JAFPYE010000116.1 GCA_017412325.1 Kiritimatiellia bacterium
CAGCGGCCCCACGTGCCGGACGCCTGCGCAAACGGCGACGCGAGCGCGACTGCGCCGAGCGCGATGAGCACCAGGAAGCCGAGGGCGATCGAGGGGCGCCTGCGCATCGGCTCAGCGCATCCTTTCCCGCAGCCAGACGAGGACGATCGACAGCTCGTAGAGGAGGCAGAGCGGCACGGCCATCGCGATCTGGCTCATCGGGTCGGGCGGCGTCAGCAGCATCCCGAGCACGAACGCAAGCACGATGGCGACGCGGCGCTTGGCGCGCAGCCCCGCGCTCGTGACGAGGCCGAACCAGCCCAGCACCAGGAGGATGAGCGGCAGCTGGAAGACGAGGCCGAAGGCGATGATCGTCTTGAGGATGATCGAGATGTAGCCCTCGATGCGGATCGTCTCGACCGGCAGCCCGATCCAGCCGTTGATCGTCTGCAGGGTGCGGACGACGAGCGGCAGCGTCTTTTCGTAGGCGAGGACGACGCCCGCCGCGAAGAGCGACGAGCCGAAGACGAGGATGAAAAGGATGACGGCCTTCTCGCGCCGGGTGAGCGCGGGAAAGACGAAGCGCAGGAGCGCGTACGCGAGGAACGGGAAGCTGAGCGCGGTGCCGCCCCAGACGCCGATGGACATCGCCGCCGAAAAGCCGCTCGTCAGGTCCAGGCCCTCGATCGACTCGGCATACTGCATCGCGGGCGCCTTCAGCCAGGCGAAGATCGACGGCGAAAAGACGGCGGCGACGATGAAGCACGCCGCCCACGCGACGGCGGCGAAGACGAGCGCGTCCCGCAGCGCCGTTAGGTGCGCGAGGAGCGGGCGCGGCGGGTCGTTGCGCGCGTCGGGATCCTTGATCAGTTCAATCGCCATCGGGTGAGCCGGGAATGTCGGTCCGGGCGGGCACCGCCGTGGATTCGTCGCCGTCGATCCGGAAGAAGTCGTCCGCCTCGCGCGTCGCCTCCGCCGCGCTGCGCGCCATCTCCTGGTCAAGCTCCATCAGCTGGCGCTTGAAGCCCTCGGCGTGGCGGCGGAAGCGGGCGTACCACTGGCCAAGCTTGCGCGCCGCCGACGGCAGGTTCTTCGGACCCACCGCAACAATGACAACGGCGAGCAGCACGAACCACTCGCCGAAGCCTGCGCTGTCGAATAGAAACGCCAGCAGCACGTGAAACCGAACGCCTTGCTTACTTCTGGAAGATCACGAAGTCGCCGCGGCGGTTCTGCGACCAGAACTCCTCGCCCTGGCCCTCGGCGACGGGACGCTCCTCGCCGTAGCTGCGCGTCTGGATGCGGTCGGCGCCGATGCCGCTCTGGACGAGGTAGTTGCGGATGATGATCGCGCGGTTCTCGCCGAGCACGAGGTTGTATTCGTTGGAGCCGCGGTCGTCGCAGTTGCCCTCGACGACGACGACGCGGTTGCCGTTGTCGGTGAGGTGTTGGGCGACGGCGTCGATCTTGCCGAGCTCGCCCTGCGGGACGACGGTGGAGTCGAAGCCGAAGTAGACGGGCGCGAACGACACGTCGGTGCAGCGCGTGTAGAGGTCCTCGAAGCGGCCGCCCTCGGCGATCGCGTCCAGCGAACCGCTTTGGCCGGCGACATCCACGTCGTCGACGTCGCTGCCGAGGTCGCTGACGCCCGCGCCGTTCAGCGCCGCGTCGTCGCCTTCGCCGCCCACCTTGTCATAGCGGCATCCGGTGGTGACCATCGCGAACGCAACCGCCGCGACTGCCAAGATTGTCGAGAACTTCATTTCTTTTTGCTCCTTCCGTGTGTCTGTGAAATTAGTGGCGTATATGATACCGAATATCGGCGCGGAAATCAAGGGGGCATCGTGCGTTTTCTAGTCCAGCTTGCGCTTGATGACGCGCTTGGCCTTGCCCTCGTTGCGCGGCAGCGCGCCGATCGGGAAGACCTCCCCCTTCGGCAGGAAGCCGAGCCGCTCCTTGAGGTGCTTGGCGACGGTGTGGCCCGTCACGCCCGGCTCCGCCTCGACGTTGACCGTCACGTCGGTGATGCCGTTGTGCTCCTCCAGGATGATCTGGAACTCGTCCTTCACGCCGGGGATCTCCATCAGGGCCTGCTCGACCTGGCGCGGGTAGAAATTGACGCCCTTGACGATCAGCATGTCGTCGGTGCGGCCCGTGATGCGGTCGATCCGCAGGCTCGTGCGCCCGCAGTCGCACGTCGCGCGCGAGAGGATGCGGCAGATGTCGTGCGTGCGGTAGCGCAGGATCGGCATCGCCTCGCGCGTGAGCGACGTGAAGACGAGCTCGCCGCATTCGCCGTCGGGCAGGACCTTGCCCGTCACGGGATCGATGACTTCCGTGATGTACTGGTCCTCGAACACGTGGATGCCTGCGTGGCAGCGGCAGTCCTGGCCCGTCGTGCCGATGCCGCCCGTCTCGGTCATGCCGTAGATGTCGAAGCACTCGATGCCGAGGCGCGACTCGATGCGGCGGCGCGTC
>JAFPYE010000117.1 GCA_017412325.1 Kiritimatiellia bacterium
CCGCGTCCGCCTCGATGCGCTCCGTCTCGCGCGCGCGGATCGCCGCCGCCAGTTCCGCGCTCCGCCGCGCCACCATCCGCCGGAGCGTCACCGCCCACGCGAGGATCACGGCCGTCAGCGCGAGGAGCGCGCCCAACAGCGAAAAAAGGCGCTTCGGCGTCCAGAACGGCGCGCGCTTCACGACTTCGATCGCGTCCGGGGCCGGCGGCAGCAGCTCCACGTTCTCGACGCGCGCAAAAAGCCCGGCGTCGATGTTCTCGATGGACGTGTAGACCAGGGCGCCCGTCACGCGCACCGTCGCGCCCACCACCCAGTCGGAGGGGAGCGGCGTTTCCAGCGTCCAGGGCACTTCCACCTGCAGGTTGCGGTCGTCCTCGCCGACCAGCAGCTGCGTCGACGACGGACGGCGGTTGATGTCGCGGAGCAGCCCCTCGGTCGTGACCGTCGCGCCGTACCAGTCCGTCTCGCCGTACGGCAGCACCTCGTTGAAGATGTCGGCGATGGTCGCCACGCGCGGCGGCGGCACGGCGCCCGTCCCGTCCTTCGTCACCTGCGACGCGACGAGCCGCCGCTTGACCGACGGCTCGATCTCGCCCCGCACCGCGATGCGGTCGCCCATGACGACCGGCGGCTTTTCGCCATCCGCCTTCTCGACGCGCCAGCTGGAACCGGCGTCGTCGGCGATGAAGACGAAATCCAGCCCCTCGCGCTCGAACGTCACGACGCCCGCGAGGTTGGTGATGGTCGCCAGAAGTGCCAGGAGCGACATTACGACGCCCCCCCTTCCCTTTGCCCGAGGGCGCGTTCGACGTCGGGGACGGCGGCGAGCAGGCGGCGCGTGTAGTCGCTCGTCGGGTGCGTGAAGACCTGCTCCGCCGCACCCGCGTCGACAAACACGCCGCGCTCCATCACGCAGATCCGGTCGCAGACGTTCTTGACCACGGCGAGGTCGTGCGCGATCAGGAGGATCGACAGCCCCAGGTCGCGCCGCAGGTCGCGCAGCAGGTTGAGGACGCGCGCCTGCACCGACACGTCGAGCGCCGAAACGGGCTCGTCCGCGATCAGCACCTCGGGACGGCAGGCGAGCGCGCGCGCAATCGACACGCGCTGGCACTGCCCGCCCGACATCTCGCGCGGATACTGCTCCAGCACGGCGGGCGACAGGCCGACCAACCCCAGCAAGTCCTCCGCCTTCCGGCCCTTGATGCGCTTCACGTGCAGCGTCTCGTCGAGCGTCTGGCGGACGGTCAGGCGCGGGTTGAGCGACCCGACCGCATCCTGAAAGATCATCTGCGTCGACTGGGCGCGGTTGACGACCGTGCCGCCGCTCGCCTTCTGAAGACCGATGAGCGTCTTCGCAATCGTGGACTTGCCGCTCCCCGACTCGCCGACGATGCCGAGGATTTCGCCGCGCCCCAGCGTGAACGACACGCCCTTGACGGCCTCGTAGGTGCCGTAGCGGACGCGCAAGTCGCGGACGTCGAGGAGGGGTTCGCTCATTGGCCGAGCAGCTTTTCGAGACTGCCGTAGAGCGTCTTGCGCCACGTATCGACGTCGAGCCGCCCGTCGCCGATGGCGCTGTAGTAATGGTTGTAGCTCAGGCCCGCCGTCGTGCCCTCGTGCTTCTTGGCGGCCACCGCCTGGTCGGGGTCTTCGCCGTTCAGGAGCTCCAGATGGTCGCGCACCTGGTGGTAGGCGTCGCGCCACGGCGTTCCCTCGGCGACCTTCCGGAGCGCCACGTCGGTCGCGAACACGCCGGGCGTGAACGCGGCGCGGCACCGGTCCGCGTCGACCGCCAGCCCTTCGACCACCTTCGTGAGGATGCGCAGCGTCGTGCGCGTGATCGACAGACCCTTCATGTAGAGCCCCTTGCAGTCCTGCAAGTCGCGGTTGTAGCCGCCCGGCATCGCGTGGAGGAGCGACAGCGCCGCCGTGGAGAGGCCCAGCACCTGGGCGGCCTTCGAGCGCACGAGCTCCAGCACGTCGGGGTTGAACTTCTGCGGCATAATCGACGAGCCCGTGCAGTATTCGCGCGGCAGCTTGAAGTAGCCGAACTCCGGCATCGAGAAGAGGATCAGGTCTTCCGCGAGCCGCGAGAGGACCGCCATCAGCTGCGCGCAGAGCGACAGGACGCAGGCCTCGTTCTCGCCGCGCGCCATCGACGCGCCGAAGACGTTGTGGATCGTCCGCGAGAAGCCCAGCAGCTTCGCCGTCAGCCGCCGGTCGAGGGGCAGCGGCACGCCATAGCCCGCCGCGCTGCCGAGCGGGCAGGCGTCGTTCATGTCGTGCGCCGCCTTCAGGTTGTGGCACTGCGCCAGGACCATCTCCGCGTGGCCCGTCGCCCACACGCCGACGGACGACGGCATCGCGGGCTGGAGGTGCGTGCGGCCCACGAGCGGCACGCGGTCGTGCTCCGCGCCGAACTCGACCAGCGCCTCGGCGAGGTCGAGGAACTCGTCGCCGAGCCCGATCAGCTCGTCCGCGATGTGCAGGCGCACGTCCACCGCCACCTGGTCGTTGCGCGAGCGCCCCGTGTGGATCTTCTTGCCGAGGTCGCCCAGCCGTTCGGTGAGGACGCGCTCGACGGCCATGTGGACGTCCTGGTCCTCGACCTTGATTGAAAACTTGCCCTTGCGGTGCTCGTCGACGATGTGCGCGAGTTCCGTGCAGACCGCCTTCGCCTCGGCCTTGGTGACGACGGGCGTCTTGAGCCGCATCCGCGCGAGCATCGTGACGTGCGCCGCCGTGCCCATGCAGTCCCATACGACGAGGTCGCGGTCCAGCACGGGGTCGTCGCCCACCGTGTAGGCGAGGATGTCGGGGTCGACGGTATTGTCGGTAATCGTCTTTTTCGTCTTCATCTTGCCGCACAGTATATCATAAAAACACGGCCCCGGAGGTTCCCCATTTCAATCAAAGGGACCGCAACATTTTTAACCACCGTGCGATTATTCTCACGCGCAACCGCCCCTTGAGGGTGTGGCGGGTGAAATGTGACGCTGCCGTCCGAGCACGAACCCCCAGATCTTGAAGAGATACTTGAGGTAGATGAGCGAGAGGCACGACCAGATGCCGTGGGCGCGGAGGGCGCGGAGGTCCTCGCGGTTGATTTCGACGTTCGCGCGCCAACCAGCGGTGGACATTCCGCCCATGCGCATCACGACCACGCATTCCGGCAGGTATGCCGCCTTGAGCTGAGCGAGATACAAGTAGCGCAGCTCCAGCTCGAAGTCGGCGCAAATGCGGTAGTCGAGCGAATAGCCGCCCAGCCGCTCGAAGCACGCGCGCCGCACGTAGAACGATGGATGCGGCACCATCGCGGCAAACCGGAACATCCAAGGCTTCCACTTCGCCGCCGAGCAGTAGCG
>JAFPYE010000118.1 GCA_017412325.1 Kiritimatiellia bacterium
CCGTCGGCGAAATCGCGATCCACGCGCTGCGCGGCGGGTCGATCGTGGGCGACCACACCGTCCTTTTCGCGGGCGAGCTGGAGCGCGTGGAGCTGACGCACAAGGCGCAGGACCGCGCGGCGTTCGCGGCGGGCGCGCTCAAGGCACTCGCGTGGGCGCGCGGGCGGGCGCCCGGCCTCTACACGATGCGCGACGTCCTGGGCTTCACGGAGGGCTGAGCGATGAAAAAGGCAGTCAAGCGGCTCGTTGCGCTCGTCGTGCTGCTGGCGATTTTCGCGGCGCTGTGGTTCATTCGGTTCCGGGGCGTCACGCACGAGCAGATCTACGACGTGGTGGTGGCGGAATCGACCGGCATCCAGGATCGGATCGACCTGCGCGCGGCGGCGCTCGACCAGAAGCTCGACCGCATCGAGGCGAAACTCGACCGGCTTCTGGGCCTCGCCGACCGGCCGCTCCCCGACAACTTGCAGAAGGTCGACTAAAGCCCGTTGCGGGCCGTTCATCCCATGGCGAACCTGATCATCGTTGCGACGCAGGTCGGCGTGCTCTTCGCGCTGATGGCGGTCGGTTTCGCCTGCCGCAAGCTGAAGCTGCTGGACGACGCGGCGGTGAAGGGGCTCGTGAACGTGCTCGTGCTGATCGTCACGCCCTGCCTTGTCGTCGACTGCTTCCAGCGCCCGTTCGCGCCCGAACAGCTGAAGTCGCTCGGCGTGGCGTTCGGCGTCGCGCTGGCCGCGCACGCGGGGGTGATCGCGTTTGCGACGGCGTTCGTGCGCCACCCGGCGGCGGATTCGCGCAAGGTGCTCCAGCTCGCGACCGTTTTCTCGAACGCGGGCTTCATGGGCATCCCGCTCGAACAGGCGGTCTTCGGCGCGGACGGCGTCTTCTTTGGCATTGTCTACGTCGTCGTCTTCAACCTCCTGTTCTGGAGCTGGGGCTACTGCACGATGCGCGGCCTCGGCCTCCGGCATCTCGGCGTCGCGCAGCTGCGGACGGTCTGCGTCAATCCCGGCACGGTCGGCTTGGCGGTGGGGCTGCCGCTCTTCCTCTGTTCGGCGCGCCTCCCAACCGTCGTCGCCCAGCCGATCGGCTTCCTCGCGGGCCTCAACACGCCCGTCGCGATGCTTGTCATCGGCTACTACCTTGCGGGCGCGAAGTTCGGCCGCGTGCGCACGTGCGGCGGCGCGTCTCTCGCGGCGTTCGTCCGGCTGGTCGCGTATCCGCTCGCGCTCGTCGCGGCGCTCTACCCGTTTCGCCACGCGCTCGACCGCACAATGATGCGGGCGATCGTGACGGCGGCGAGCGCGCCGGTGGCGGCGATGACGACGATCTTCGCCGCGAAATACGGACGCGACGTCGATCTCTCGGTCGGGCTCGTGAGCGGCACGACGCTCCTCAGCATTTTCACGATGCCGCCGGTGATTGCGCTGGCAATGGCGGTGCTTTAAGACGAAAGGACAGAAAATGGATAGCCCACTCTTCCAGCTTGACGAAACGGCGTGCGTCGCCTGCGGCGCGTGCGTGCGCGACTGCGCGTTCAGGGCGCTGGCGCGCGGCGACGACGGACGGCCCGTGTTCGCGCATCCCGAACGCTGCATGCGCTGCCAGCACTGCTTTGCAATCTGCCCGACGGGTGCCATCGCGTTCGACGGTCGGCGCGCGGCGGATGCGCGCGCGACGAAGGACCTGGAGCTGCCGTCGGCGGAGGCGGTCGCGAACTGGCTGCACGTGCGCCGCTCGACGCGCCAGTTCAAGGACGAGGACGTCGACCGCGCCGTGCTGGACCGGGTGCTGACGGCGCTCGGCAGCGTGCCGACGGGCTGCAACGCGCGGTCGCTGACGTTCACGTGCTATCCCAACCGCGCGTCGCTCGCGCAGTTCAAGGGCGCGTTCATCCGCGCGATCGAGGAGCACCGCGACGGCACGAAGCTGCTCCCGCGCTGGCTCGCAATTCCGGCGATCCGCCTGCGGAAGGGCGGCGAGGACCTGTTCTTCCGCAATGCGGCGGGGATGGTGATCATCTCGACGGACGAGACGAATCCGGCGGTGACGACGCCGCAGGAGGACGTGATCGCGGCGATAACCTATTTCGAGATGCTTGCGCAGGCGAACGGGCTCGCGACGTGCTGGTGCGGCTTCCTGCGGCTCGTGCAGAAAGAGGTGCCGGAGCTGCTGGAGAAGGCGGCGGGCATCCGCCGCACGACGCCGTTCTACGCGATGCTCTTCGGCAAGAGCGCCGTCCGCTATCCGCGCACGGTCCAGCGCGACGGCTATGCGAAGATCGACTACCGCTGACGTTGACGCGCGAAATTGGGATTTGATATACTGTGCGTCCATCCAATTGAAACTCAAACAACAAACGAAAGTCAGGAGACGACAATGGGCGAAGTAATCGGCGCGGGCGAACTGCACAAGGGCGTGAAGCTGTTGATCGACGGCGAGCCGTGGGAAATCACCGAATTCGACTTCTCGAAGCCGGGCAAGGGCCAGGCGATCTACAACTGCAAGCTGCGCAACATGATGACCGGCGGCGGCATGTCCAAGAGCTACCGCTCGGGCGACAAGTTCGAGAAGCCGGAGCTGCTGCAGCAGTCCGTCACCTACTCCTACGACGACGGCCAGGCGTTCGTCTTCACCGACGACAACTTCGAGGAGATCCGCGTCAGCTACGACGTGATGGGCGACAAGAAGTACTTCCTGATGGACGAGATGGAAGTCAAGGCGCTCTTCTTCAACGACAAGGTCATCGGCGTGGAGCTGCCGCAGCTCGTCGAGCGCAAGGTGATCAAGGTCGAGCCCGGCGTGAAGGGCAATACCGCCTCGGGCAAGGTGACGAAGCCCGCCACCGTCGAGGGCGGCTACGTCTGCGCGGTGCCGCTCTTCATCAACGAGGGCGACGTGATCCGCATCAACACCGAGACCGGTGAATACAACGACCGCACGTCCACCAAGTAAGCGGGCTTGTCCCGATGGCGTCGGGCAAGAAAAACATCCTTAAAAACACCTTCACCGTGGGCGCGTTCACCGCGCTCTCGCGTGTGTTGGGGCTTGTCCGCGAGATGTTCCAGTCGCGCCTCATCGGCGCGGGCATGGAGCAGTCGGCGTTCACGCTCGCCTTTGCGATCCCCAACATGGCGCGCAAGCTCTTCGGCGAGGGCGCGCTCACGGCCGCGTTCGTGCCGGTCTTCAAGGGCGCGGCGGAGGCGGAGTCGCTCGAACGCGCGGCGAAACTGGCGCGGAGCGTGATGACGATGGTGCTGCTGGCGCTGGGCGCGATCGTCGTTCTGTCGATGGGCGCGCTGGAGCTCGTCGTCAAGTTCCGCGACGCGCTGGGGCTGCACGACATGGCGCGGCTCAAGCTCACGATCCGCCTCGTGAAGACGCTCCTGCCGTACATGATCTTCATCTGCGGCGCGGCGTTCGGCATGGGCGTCCTGAATTCGCTCGGGCGCTTCAAGGCGGCGAGCTTCATGCCGTGCATCCTCAATGTCTGCTGGATCGGCATCCTCGCGTGGATTTCGTTCTTCCCCGAGCTGCGCATGGACCAGCGCATCCACCGCGTGGCGATGGCGATCCTCGTCGCGGGCGCGGCGCAGATGGCGTTCCTCTTCTGGCGGATGGCGAAGGCGGGCGTCGTGCCGCGTCTGTCGTTCACGGGCTGGCGCGACGCGAAGGTCGTCCTCGTCTGGCGCAACCTCGGCATCGCGGCGCTCGGCGCGGGCGCGGTCCAGATCAACTACATGCTCGACCAGTTCCTCGCGCAGATCGCGAGCGAGTGGGCGGCGGGCGTGATCGGCTATGCGGAGCGGCTGATGGACCTGCCGCTCGGCGTCATCGGCGTCGCGTTCGGCACGGTGCTCCTGCCGACGTTCGCGGGGCTCTTTGCCAAAAACGACGTCGCGGGCGCGCGCGCGGCGTGGGCCGGATCGGTCAAGTCGCTTCTCTTCGTCATGCTGCCGTCGGCGGCGGGGCTGTTTGTGCTCGCGCCCGAGATCACGGGCGTTATCTACGAGGGCAGCGCGTTTGATTCGGTCGCGACCGTCCGCGTCTCGCGCGCGGTGGCGGTCTATGCGCTGGGGCTCGGCATCTTCGGCGTCCAGAAGACGCTCGTGCCGTGGTTCCACGCCCAGAACGACATGAAGACGCCGCTCAGGGTCTCGCTCGTCACCGTCTGCCTGAACGCCGTTTTGAACATCCTCGCGGTGACGCTGCTGCCGGTCGAGTTCCGCCACGTCGGTCTTGCGGCGTCGACGGTCCTCTGCGCGGCGGTCGGCTGCGCAATCCTCCTCGTCCTTGCGAAGCGCCGGAACGGCTCGCTCGGGTTGCGCGCGCTCGTGCGGCCGGTGTCGCTCATGCTCGCCGCGTCGGTGGCGATGGGCGTGGTGATCTTTGCCGTGCGCCCGCTGGCGGCGGCGGCGTGCGCGCCGCTCGGCGCGAAGGTGGGGCCGATTGCGTCGCTCGGCCTCTTGGTCGGCGCAGGCATGGCGACCTACGGCGTCTGTGCGCTCGTCCTCCTGCGCGATTCCGTCCGCGCGCTCCTTCACCGCCGCCGCGCCTAGACGGCTCAAAAAATTGTCACTTCCCCCCTTGCGCCCCGTCTGCGGATATGATATCATATGCGCCGTTTCTGACACAAAAGGAAAAAATGTCAAAATGAAAAAACTCCTGATTCTGGCGGCGATCGCCGCAGCGACGATGTTTGCGCACGGCGCCGGCTTCGGCATCTACGAGGCGTCCGCACGCGGCAACGCGATGGGCGGCGCGGTGGTCGGCGATACGCATGACGCGACGGCCGCCTACCACAACCCGGCGAACCTCGCCTTCGCGACCAACGTCATGGTGTCGGCGGGCGTGACGTTCATCAACCCCTATTGCGACGTGGAAGTGAACCATCGTTCGCAGGATCGCATGAACCCCGGCTGGTTCACGGTGCCGACGTTCTACGCGACGATTCCGCTGCCGTTTGATTTTGCCTTTGGCTGGGGCAACTACACCGAATACGGTCTCGGCACCAAGTACGGCAGCCGCTGGGATCTGGCGGCCGATACGCGCAAGACGACGATGGAGCAGGTGACGCTGAACCCCAACCTCGCCTACAAGATCACGGACTGGTGGTCGGTGTCGGCGGGTATCCGCGGCAGCTATATCCGCTTCCTCAACCACAAGAAGCCGTTTTACGGGGAGACGTTCAATGTGGCCATTCCCGTACCCCCCGGGTCCATCCCGGCCGAGGCGGATCTCAACTCGCGCCTGAAGGGCGATGACTGGGATATGGGCTGGAACGCGGCGATGACATTCAAGCCGACGGACGACCTTTCGATCGGTCTCGTCTACCGTTCGATGATTCGCCACAAGATCAAGGGGAATTTCGATTTGAACGGCACGGTCGCCACGGCGCCGGGCGGCCCTCTGCCGGGCGGGATACCGCTGCGCCAGTATCATGAGCATACGTACGCCTCGGCGAAGCTGCGCCTGCCGGAGTCGTTGACGCTGGGCGTCAACTACAACGTCACGCCGCGCTATCGCGTGGGTTCCGCGATCACCTATACGCGTTGGTCGAGTCTGGACAAGATCGACTTCAAGATCGGCGGCGGGCACGGCTACACCCAGAAGTTCGACTGGCAGGATACGGTGCGCGTGGGCTTCGGCATGGAATACGACTTCCTCGACTGGCTCTCGGGTCGCATCGGCTACACTTTCGACGAGGATCCGACCAGCAAGCACCACCAGTCGACGATGCTGCCGGCCGGCGACCGCCACATCATCGGCACGGGCCTTGGCTTCAAGATCACCGAGAACCTGACGCTCGACCTCGGCTACAACTTCATCCGCATGAACAACGAGCACTATTTCGTCACCTATGCGGCCGGACCGAACGGCGAGAAGAACACCAAGCGCATGTCGTGCCGCAACGGCTTCTCGCACTTGGTCTCGGCGACGCTCTCCTATTCGTTCTGACGCCCGATGGCCAGGGCGGTCGACCACGAAGGGCGCAAGCGGCGCATCGTCGCGGAGAGCCTAAAGCTCTTCGCGGCGGTCGGCTACGCCCAGGTCAACTTCGGGATGATCGCCAAGAACTGCGGTGTCGCGCGCACGCTCCTCTACACCTATTTCAAGAATAAGCGCGCCATCTTCAACAAGGCGATCGAGGAGGTCACCTCGCGCGTGGCGGCGACGTATGAGACGTCGCGGACGGCGGTCGCCAGCGCGGAAGCGAAGCTGCGGCAGGTCTGCGCGGCGGTGCTCGACCAGATGTACGGCAACCGCGACTTCATCTGCGTCATCGCCGACGTGCTGGCGAACTACCGGCGCAAGGGCGTGACGCCGTTCGAGCGGATCGCGCAGCACACGGGCGGGCTCAAGCGCGCCTTCGCGCGGATCCTGGACGAGGGCGTCGCGCGCGGCGAGTTCCGTCCGCTCGACGTGCCGCGCACCGCGTCCGTCCTCTATTCGCAGTTCGAGGCGGCGGCGCTCCGGATCGCGGTCACCAACAACGCCGACCGCGCCGAATCCGCCGCCGACCTGGAGGCGCTCCTCCTCTCCCTCCGCGCCCGCTGAGCGCCGGTGTGCGGCGGCGGGCGCACGGGCTATGGCTTTTTTTGATATAATACAGCCCAAATGAAGATAGAGAAGGAAGAGATCCTCTTTCCGCCGCCCGGCAAGACGCCCCGTGACGACACGGCGGCGGTGATGAAGTTCTACAAGCTCGCGAAAACGTTTCCGCGCGAGGTGCTGGCGGAGGCGAAGGGCGTCGCGGCGCGCGCGAAAGGGGCGGCGCGCGGTCCGCGGCTCGACCTGCGCAAGAAGTTCATTTTCACCTGCGACCCGGTGACGGCGCGCGACTACGACGACGCGCTTTCCCTTGAAAAGGACTTGCGCGGCAACCGCGTCCTCGGCGTGCACATCGCGGACGTCTCGCATTTCGTCCGCCCGGGGAGCGCGCTCGACAAGGAAGCGTACCGGCGCTCGACGAGCGTCTACCTCGCGGATCGCGTCGTGCCGATGCTGCCGGAGGAGCTGTCGAACGGCGTCTGCTCGCTCGTGCCGGGCGAGGACCGGCTGACGTTCAGCGTCTTCATGACGTTCGACAAGCAGGGCCAGATGGTCAAGCGCACGTTCGCGAAGTCGGTCATCAACTCCAAGGCGCGCTTCACGTACGAACAGGTGATGCGCATCCTCGCGGGCGGCCCGCACAAGGAGGCGAAGCGCATCCGCGAAATCGGCAAGCTCGCGCAGCAGCTGCGCGCCGCGCGGTTCGCGGCGGGCGCGCTCGA
>JAFPYE010000119.1 GCA_017412325.1 Kiritimatiellia bacterium
AAGAAGGGACCCTACGTGGAGGAAAGCCTCCTCCGCAAGGTCGAGAAGATGCAGGCGAGCGGCAAGAAGCAGCCGATCAAGACCTGGAGCCGTCGTTCGATGGTGCTCCCGGACTTCGTCGGGCTCACGTTCGCGATCCACAACGGCCGGCAGCACATGCCGATCTTCATCACCGAAAACATGGTCGGCCACCGGCTCGGCGAATTCGCCCCGACGCGGACGTTCAAGTCGCACGGCAACTCGGCGGCGAAGGCCGAAAAGAAGTAAGGGGTAGAAAATGGAAGTTATCTCTATCACCCGCAACGCGCGCATGTCGGCCTTCAAGGGCCGCCCGCTGTGCCGCGCCTGCCAGGGGCTGAAGGCCGCCGACGCGCTCAAGGTCGTCGAGTTCTCGCCCAAGAAGGCGGCGGAAATCATCAAGAAGACGCTCCTGAGCGCCCTCGCCAACGCGAAGAACAACAACGGCGTCAAGGAACCCGGCGAGCTCACGGTCAAGCTCTGCGTGCTCGACGAGTCGACGCGCATGCGCCGCTACTGGCCGACCGCGCGCGGCTCGGCGCACCCGATCGCCCGCCGGCTCTGCCACTGCAAGGTCGTTCTCACCGACGTCCAGAAGGAGACAAAGTAATGGGACAGAAAGTCAACCCCGTCGGTTTCCGCATCGGCGTGACGCACGCCTGGGGCAGCCGCTGGTTCGCCAAGAAGCGCAACTTCGGCGCGTATCTCGTCGAAGACCAGAAGATCCGCGAGACCGTCAAGCAGAAACTCGCCGAGGCGGGCATCTCGAAGATCTTCATCGAGCGCTTCGCCAACCGCGTGCGCGTGACGCTGTTCAGCGCCCGTCCGGGCGTGATCATCGGCCGCAAGGGCGGTGACGTCGAGGCGATCCGCGCCGAGCTCGAGAAGATGACCAAGAAGGAAGTCTACCTCGAGATCAAGGAAGTGCAGGGCGCCGACGCCGACGCGCAGCTCGTGGCGGAGTCGATCGCCCAGCAGCTCGAGCGCCGCATCGCCCTCAAGCGCGCGATGAAGCGCGCGATGAAGGTGGCGATGGACATGGGCGTGGACGGCATCAAGGTCCATGCGGGCGGCCGCATCAACGGCGCGGAAATCGCGCGCGTCGAGTGGTCGCGCGAGGGCAAGGTGCCGCTGCACACGCTCCGCGCCAACATCGACTACGGATTCGCGGAGGCCAACACCACCGCCGGCAAGATCGGCATCAAGGTGTGGATCTGCAAGAAAGAGGGCTTCCAGGCCCGTGCGCCGCGCGGCGAACGCCGCGGCGAGCGTCGCGAGCGCGGAGACCGCAAGGAGAGGAGCTAAGCCATGCCACTCATGCCCAAGAGAGTCAAGTACCGCAAGGTCTCCAAGGGTAACCGTTCCGGCTACGCCACGAGCGGAACCGAACTCGCCTACGGCGAATACGGCCTCAAGGCGCTGACGCGCGGTCTCTTGACCGCGACCCAGATCGAAGCCTGCCGCGTCGCGATCAACCGCGAGATGAAGCGCAAGGGCAAGCTCTGGATCCGCGTGTTCCCGGACAAGCCCGTCACCCGCAAGCCGATCGAAGTCCGCATGGGCGGAGGCAAGGGCAACCCGGAGTTCTGGGCGGCCGTCATCCTCCCCGGCAAGGTCCTCTTCGAGATCGGCGGCGTCAGCGAGGAAGTCTCCAAGGAGTGCCTGCGCCTCGCCGCGACGAAGATCGGCATCCACACCAAGTTCATCACCCGCGCAGGAGTCAAGATCTAATGAGCACCGAAACCAATGTTCGCGGCGCGCGCAAGCTGCGCAAAGGCGTCGTTGCGTCCAAGATGGGCGCGAAGAGCGTGGTCGTCACGGTTTCCTACCGCGAGATCCACCCCGTCTACGGCAAGGTCATCACGCGCACGAAGAAGTACCACGTGCACGACGAGGCCGACACCGCCAAGGTCGGCGACACCGTCACCATCATGGAAACCCGCCCGATGTCGGCCACCAAGCGGTGGCGCATCGTGGCGAAGTAAGGGAGCGGCACCATGCTACAGGAACTCTCGAACCTCGTCGTCGCGGACAACACCGGCGCCAAGCGCGCGATGTGCTTCCGCATCCTCAAGCAGCGCAAGGAGTACGCGCACCTCGGCGACGTGATCCGCGTCGCGATCAAGGAGGCGTCCCCGACCTCGACCATCAAGAAGGGGTCGGTCGCCACCGCCGTCATCGTCCGGACGGGACAGCCCATCCGCCGCGAGGACGGCTCCACGGTCCACTTCGACCAGAACGCGTGCGTCCTCGTCGACTCGAAGCTCAACCCGATCGGCACCCGCGTGTTCGGGCCGGTCGCCCGCGAGCTGCGCGACAAGAACTACATGAAGATCCTCTCGATGGCCCCGGAAGTGGTCTGATCAGGAAGGAAAACCGAAAATGGCTATCGCACGAATCAAGAAGAACGACACCGTCATCGTGACGAGCGGCACGGACGCCGGCAAGACCGGCACCGTCACCAAGGTCGACCCCAAGAAGGGCGTCGCCCTCGTCGCGGGCGTCAACGTCCACAAGAAGGCGATGCGCCGCACCGAGAAGACCCCGGGCGGCATCATCGACAAGGAAATGCCGATCCGGCTGTGCAAGCTGATGCCGTACGACCCCGAGAAGAAGGCGGGCACCCGCGTCAAGGCGGGCGAAAAGGACGGCAAGAAGGCGCGCATCTCGGTCAAGAGCGGCAAGGCCCTTTAATTAAGGAACGGACAACATGGCAAGACTCAAAGACGAATACGCGAGCCGCATGGTTCCCGAGCTCGAGAAGAAGCTCGGCACCACGAACAAGATGCTCGTTCCCCGCCTTCAGAAGATCGTCCTCAACATGGCCTTCGGCATCGTCAGCAAGGACGAGCAGAAGGCGCTCGTGGACGACCTGACGGCGATCACCGGCCAGAAGCCGCTCCTCTGCAAGGCGAAGAAGTCGATCTCGAACTTCAAGCTGCGCGAGGGCATGGTCATCGGCGCGAAGGTCACGCTGCGCGGCGAGCGCATGTGGGAATTCGCCGAGCGCCTGATCTCGTCGGCGCTGCCCCGCATCCGCGACTTCCGCGGCGTTTCCAACCGCGGCTTCGACGGACGCGGCAACTACACGCTGGGCTTGAAGGAGCACTCGATCTTCCCCGAAATCGTGGAATCGGGCGCCGCCCACTCCGGCATGGACATCACGTTCGTGACGAGCACCACCGACAACAAGGCCGCCCGCGAGCTTCTCGTCTCCATGGGCATGCCGTTCGCAGGGAGGAACTGATCATGGCCAAGCAATGTCTCATCGAAAAGCAGAAGAAGACGCCCAAGTTCAAGGTGCGCGCGTACAACCGCTGCCAGCGCTGCGGCCGCCGCCACGCCTATCTCCGCAAGTTCGGCGTCTGCCGTCTCTGCTTCCGCGAACTCGCGGTCGCCGGCCTCATCCCCGGCGTCACGAAAGCCTCGTGGTAACCTAACAGGAAAGGAACCGCAAAATGTCATTCGATCCCATTTCCGACATGCTCTCCTCGATCCGCAACGGGCAGAAGGCGCGCCTTTTCTCCGTGAAGACCCCGGCGAGCGGCACCAAGGCGGAAATCGCCCGCGTCATGAAGGCGGCCGGCTACATCACCGACGCCGTCGTCACCTCGGGCTTCCCCAAGGAGCTGATCATCACGCTGAAGTATTCCGACAAGGCGGTCCCCGCCATCACGGAGCTGAAGCGCATCTCCAAGCCGGGCCTGCGCAAGTACGTCTCGGTCAACGAAATCCCGGCCGTTCTCGACGGCATGGGCCTTGCCATCGTCTCGACCTCCAAGGGCGTCATGTCCGGGGCGGAGGCGAAGAAGGCGCGGCTCGGCGGCGAGATCATCTGCACGGTCGCCTAATGTAAGGAGTCAAAAGACAATGTCTCGAATCGGTAAAGAACCCGTCAAGCTCGCCGAGGGCGTCACCGCCACGGTCAACGGGCAGGTTGTGACGGTCAAGGGCAAGCTCGGCGAGCTCGCCTACACGATGCACGACGGCATCACGGCGAAGGTGGAAGACGGCTTCGTCAAGGTTGCCTGCGCCGACGACGGCGCGCTCGGCAACTTCCACGGCCTCGCCCGCGCGCTGATCAACAACATGGTTGTCGGCGTGTCGACTGGCTACACCAAGGTGCTGACGATCGAGGGCACCGGCTTCAAGGCCGTGCTCAAGGGCACGGAGCTGGCGCTTTCGCTCGGCTTCGCCTCGCCGAAGATCTTCGCGATCCCCGCGGGTCTCACCTGCAAGGTCGAGAACGACGGGCTGAAGGTCACCCTGACGGGCGTGGACAAGCAGGCCGTCGGCGAAGCCGCCGCCCGCATCCGCTCGTTCTACCCGGCCGAGCCCTACAAGGGCAAGGGCATCAAGTACGAGGGCGAACACATCCGCCGCAAGCAAGGCAAGAAGGTCGCCTAACCGGCGTCAAGGAGAAACGAAATGTTCAATCGCAAAGTTCAGCGCCAGAAGCGGCATCTCCGCCTTCGCCAGCGCGTGGTCGGCACGGCGGCTCGTCCGCGCATGTCGATCTGCATCAGCAACAAGCACATGTACGTGCAGTTCATCGACGACGATGCGGGGCGCACCCTCGCGTCCGCCAGCACGATCAAGGAGACCAAGGCCAACCTCGAGGTCGCCAAGGCGCTGGGCGCGCAGGCCGCCGAGAACGCCAAGGCCGCCGGCATCTCCACGGTCGTCGTGGACCGCGGCGGCTTCAAGTACACGGGCCGCGTCGCGGCGATCGTCGATGCGGCGGTCGCGGCGGGGCTTTCCATCAGCAAGAAGGAGGACTAAAGAATGGCTCAGAATCGTGACAAGCGCGGCGACATGAACGCCCAGGACGATCTCGACGAGCATACCGTGTTCATCAACCGTTGCGCCAAGACCGTCAAGGGTGGGCGCCGGATGTCCTTCTCCGCCGTCATCGTGGTCGGCGACCGCGAAGGGCGCGTGGGCGTCGGTTTCGGCAAGGCCAACGAGGTGTCGGACGCGATCCGCAAGGGCGGCGAGGCCGCCCGCAAGGACATGCGCAAGATCACCCTCCACGGCAAGACGATCCCGCACGACGTCGAAGGCACCTGCGACGGCGGCCGCGTGCTCCTGAAGCCCGCGCCGGCCGGTACCGGCCTCATCGTCGGCGGCGGCATGCGCCCGGTCCTCGAGGCGCTTGGCGTCAGCGACGCGGTGGGCAAGTCCCTCGGCTCGAAGAACCGCCTCAACGTGGTCAAGGCCACGATGAACGCGCTCCTCAAACTCCGCTCGGCGGAAGAAATCGCGGCTGTCCGCGCCTAAGGAGGAAAGACAATGGAACTCAGCAATCTCACGAACACCCCGGGCGCGCGCTCGTCGCGCAAGCGCGTCGGCCGCGGTTGCGGCTCGGGCCTCGGCAAGACGTCGGGGCGCGGCCACAAGGGCCAGAACGCGCGCAAGGGCCACAAGCACAAGCTCCAGTTCGAAGGCGGCCAGATGCCGCTCGTCCGGCGCCTGCCGAAGCGCGGCTTCAACAACGCCCGCTTCAACGACAAGGCGCTCGCGGTCAACCTCGCCGACCTCGAAAAGAACTTCGAGGCGGGCGCGGAAGTGACCCCCGAGACGCTGGCGCAGAAGGGCTTCTGGGACAACAAGCAGCCGAAGCTGAAACTGCTCGCCAAGGGCGAACTCACCAAGAAGCTCACTGTCAAGGGCGTGCCGGTGTCCGCCGCGGCGAAGGCCAAGATCGAGGCCGTCGGCGGTTCCGTCGCCTAAGGCGGCGGATGCGGTTCATCGGACTGTAGCTCAGTTGGTAGAGCACGACACTTTTAATGTTGGGGTCGCGGGTCCGATCCCCGCCAGTCCGACCAAACGCCTCAAATCCCCCTGACCGACTCCATCAGTTCACGGAGTTTTCGGTCGGGGGTTTTGCTTTTCAGTTCACGGACAAACGCGACGTCGCGCGAGCCCGCGCGGTAGAAGACGGCGCGCGGGCCGGTGACGTCGAGATGGCCGAGCCGGGCGCGGGCGCAGGCGACGCGCAGCTCCCCGAGGAGGACGAGCCGCCGGGCGGCGGGCGGCAGCGGTCCGAAGCGGTCGGCGAGTTCCGCCGCGAGCGCCTTGACGGCTTTGACGTCCGTCGCTTCCGCCAGTCGCTTCATGAAACTCATGCGCTGGGCGTCCTCCTCCACGTAGCCGTAGGGCAGCGCGGCGGCGGACGCGTCGTCCGTCGAGGCGGGCGAGAGGTCGAGGAAGTCGAGGTTGAGCGCGACGTCGACCACGTCGTCGACCTTTTCCCCCTTGAGCCGCGCGATCGTGCGCTGGAGGAGCTGGCAGTAGAGCGTGAAGCCGACGGCGGCGATGTGGCCCGACTGCTGCGAGCCGAGGAGATTGCCCGCGCCGCGGATCTCGAGGTCGCGCACGGCGAGGTTGAAGCCCGCGCCGAGCCCGCCGTGGCGCTGGAGCGCGGCCAGCCGTTCGCGCGCGTCGGCGTCGACGACGCCCGTGGGCGGCAGGAGGAAGACGGCTCGGCCC
>JAFPYE010000120.1 GCA_017412325.1 Kiritimatiellia bacterium
AATTGGCGTAGATCGTCTGCGAATTGGAAGACGATTCCGTGTGCTTGGAGGTCGTCGCGGACGCCATGTTGTTGATGGTGGTCGTCGTACGCGTGTCCGTGGTGGACGACGACTGGTCGCTGGTGCCCCACGCGCCGCCCCGGACGCCGAGCGCCCGCGAGACATGGCTGCCGAGTCCGAGCGAGTAGTCGCTGTTCAGGATCCACTCGAAGCCGAGCGAGTTCAGGTCGTCCTGGCAGACTTCCACGAAGCGCGTTTCGATTTCGATGAGCTTGGGATCGGCGTTCATTTCCGTGAGCGCCTTTTCAAGCTCGGCCAGGTTCTCGTAGGTGTTCTTGACGCGCAGCTTGCCGATCGTCTTAATGTACATGATCTGCGAGCCCTCCGGCCACTTCACGCCGAGCAGCTCGAAGAATTCCTTCCAGTCGCGCTCCTGGTTCTCCTCGGCATCGTCGTTGCCGCGGCGGTTGGAGCTGCCGAAGCCGGCCGACTTCATTTCCTTCAGGTCGCTCGACGCCGAGCCCATGCGCTCCATGAAGGAGGAGAGCACCGGGTAGCTGCGCGTGACCATCTCGTCCATGGTCATGTCCTTGTGCATGACCATCACGATCGGCCCCTGCACCTTGAACTTGTACTCGACCGTTTCGCAGACGAGCTTCAGCGCATCGTAGAAGGTGATGTCGTTCGCCGCGATCATCGGGATGACCGGCACGCCTTCCTGCGCGGGCGAGCCCTCTTCGTCGTCGCTCGCGCCGAAGCCCTCGGCCTCCTCCGCCTCGCCGCCGCCCGCCGCCGCGCGCAGCGTCTCCGGCGGACGGTAGACGATGTTGAAGCCGCGCTGTTCCATCGGGATGTCGGGACGGTCAAAGTCCTTCGACGCCTGGCGGAAGAAGTCGAGCGCATCGATGATCGTCGCCGGCGGCTTGAAGGAGATCGCCGGCAGGCGCATCTCTTTCATGCGGCGGAGGATATCCTGCTCCAGACGGCGTTCGGGATCGCTGTTGAGGCTCGACTTGATCGTCTGCGACGAAACCTCCTCCAGCTCGCGCGCATCGACCGCATACACGGGCCGCCACGCCTGGTCCACGTCGGCGATCATGCCCTCGCGCGCCGCCTTGCGCTCCTGCATCAGGATCGTGTGGCGCTTGCGCTGGATCTTCTCGCGGATGCGAATCGCCTCCTGGTTGTAGGGATCGCTCAGCAACACCAGCTCGCACTCGTCCAGCGCACGGTCCAGCTCCTTGCTGCCCAGGAACTGCCGCGCCCGCTTGAGGTGCTGAAGGTTCTTCGCGCGCTGGCTCTTGTAGTCGGAATCGTTGCGGCGGTGCTTGATTTCGGAAAGGTCAATCTTGTTCGCCTCGGGATCGTCGCTCGTCTTCCACGACTCCAGCTGACGCCGCGCCTTCGGATGGCGCGCCGCAATCGCCTTCTCCATCAGGTCCATCGCCTTGTTGCGGCGACCGAGCGACTCTTCCTGAAACGCCGCGCGATAATAGCCCTCGGCAATTCCCTGCTGGCACTCGCGGCGCAGACCCTCGGACGCCGGCGCGTCGTTCAGGAGCTTGAGCGCGATGCGGTAGTGCTTGACGCTGTCGAGGTAGTCCTCGT
>JAFPYE010000121.1 GCA_017412325.1 Kiritimatiellia bacterium
GCCCATTTCGCGCAAACGGGCGTTGAGGTTGATCTTCGCGCGGTCGCGCAGCGACTCCGGCGCGCGCGCCAGCGCCTCCAGCGCCCGGTTGCGGAAGGCGCGTTCCTGGTCCTGGCGCTCT
Source organism: Kiritimatiellia bacterium (assembly GCA_017412325.1). Taxonomy (GTDB): domain Bacteria; phylum Verrucomicrobiota; class Kiritimatiellia; order RFP12; family UBA1067; genus UBA1067. Next base: position 122 of record JAFPYE010000121.1, read on the forward strand.
TCCAAAAAGTCGAGGTAGTCGGCCACCGTGCCGCCCGCCGCGAGGTAGTCCGTCATCTCCGCACGCATCTGCGCGACGATGTTCCTCAGGAGCGTCACCTCCGGCGAATCGCCGTCGCGGTAGTCCAGCGGGACGTTCAGCCCGTCCGCGAGCGCGGCGAGTGCCGCCGCGTCCAGTTCCGGCGGCAGCGCGATCCATCCCGGCTGCGCGTAGGCGGCGAGATAGCGGTCGAGGTCGGTCGCGAAGACGCCCTCCCAGCCGTTTGCCAGCCCCGTCGAAATGACGCTGCGGTCGCCCGTCAGCTGCTGGCGGCTCGTCGGCGCGCGCCCGTCGCCGCCGCCAAACGCCACGGCCACCGCGACCGCCAGGGCGACGACGAGCGCGGCCATCGTCCCGCCGATCGCCCACGGCTGCCACCGGACCGGGTCGTCGCCGATGATGCGGTAGGGGCGGATGCCCTGCTTGCGCAATTTCGTGTAGGCGTCCGCCCGGTCGCGCGCTTCGATGAAGCCCTCGCGATTTTCGTTCGTCTTCGTCTGGTAGAGATACGTGTACTTCACCGTGGTTTACAGCCGGATGGTGCCCGCCGCGAGTTCCGCGCGATAGCTCGCGACCGTCTTTGCGAGCCCTTCCTTCAAGTCGATCTTCGGCGACCAGCCGAGCGAGCGGATGAGCGACGTGTCGCACAGCTTGCGCGGCGTGCCGTCGGGCTTCGTCGCATCCCAGCGGATCTCCGCCGTCGAGCCCGTCGCCGCCTTGATCCGCTCGGCGAGCGTCTTGATCGTCACTTCCTCGCCCGACCCCACGTTCATCACGTCGGGCGGGTTGTCGAGCCCGAGCGCAAAGAGGCACGCCGCCGCGAGGTCGTCCACGTGCAGGAACTCGCGGATCGCCGCGCCCGTGCCCCACAGGTCGACGTGGTCCGTGGCCGTCTCGAACTTGCGGATCAAGGTCGGCAGGACGTGCCCGTGCTGGATGTCGTAGTTGTCGCCCGGCCCGTAGAGGTTCGTCGGCATGAGCGAATGGTAGAGGAGCCCGCGTTCGCGCCGCAGGAATTCGCAGAGCTTCAGGCCCGAGATCTTGGCGAGCGCATAGCCCTCGTTCGTCTTCTCCAGCTCCGAGGTGAGCAGCGCCGATTCGGGAATCGGCTGCGGCGCGAGGCGCGGATAGATGCACGTGGAGCCGAGGAAGAGGAGCCGCTTCACGCCCGCTTCCGCCGCGGCCCAGACCGTGTTCATCGCGATCATCTCGTTCTCGTAGAGGAAGCGCGAATTGGCCGCGCTGTTCGCGCCGATGCCGCCGACGCGCGCCGCCGCGATGACGGCGACCGCCGGCTTCTCCGCGGCGTAGAACGCGCGCACCGCCGCCGGGTCGAGCAAGTCGAGCTCCGCGTGCGTGCGCACGACGACGTTGGCGAACCCTTCCGCCGCCAGCGCGCGGCAGACCGCCGCGCCGACCATGCCGCGATGTCCCGCGACGTAGATTTTCACCTGCTTATCCATGGATCTTCACCCTCCTGCCGTCAATCGTGTAGTTGCCCGCCGCGACGATCCGGAGCGCCTCGGGGAACGCGAGGTGCTCCTGGACCTGGATGCGGGCGTGCAGCGTCTCGGGCGTGTCGTCCTCGAGGACCGGCACCGCCTTCTGGACGAGGATCGGGCCCGAGTCCGTCCCCGCGTCCACGAAATGCACCGTCACGCCCGCCACCTTGCAGCCGTAGTCGAGCGCCTGCGTCCAGCTGTGGATGCCGGGGAACGCGGGCAGCAGCGCGGGGTGGATGTTGAGCACGCGGTTCGGGAACGCGGCGAGGAGTTTCGGCTTGACGATCCGCATGAAGCCCGCGAGGACGACCGTGTCGACGCCCGCCGTCTTGAGGATGTCGATGCAGCGGTCTTCGGCCGCGCCCTCCAGCTTCGTCTTCCACGGCGCGCAGTCGAGATACTGGCACGGAATGGCGTGGCGGCGCGCGCGGTCGAGAATCTTCGCGTCCGCGACGTCGGCGAGGACGATCTTGATCTCCGCGTCCAGCGCGCCCGCCGCGATGGCGTCGACGATGGACTGCATGTTCGAACCCGCGCCCGAACCCAGAACTCCGAGGTGTAGCTTGCTCATGGTGCGTAGTATATCAAATCCCCCTCGCGCGCGTCCACGCGCGCCGCTTGAGTGCCGGAGGCGGGACTCGAACCCGCACGCCAAATACTTGGCTGGGGATTTTAAGTCCCCTGTGTCTGCCATTTCACCACTCCGGCGTCTTCGCGTTGAACCGCGGATAGTTTATCATTTTATCGCAACGTCGCCAAGGCGTAGCGGTCGTGCCCCGCATAGTCCTTCTCGATGGCGATGTCCGAAAAGCCGTAGTCGCCCATCAGCTTGGCGACCGCCACGCCCTGTCCTTCGCCGATCTCGAAGAAGACGCGCCCGCCGGGCTTGAGCAGGTTGAGCGCGTCCGCCAGGTAGCGGTCGTAGAAGTCGAGGCCGCGGACGCCGCCGTCGAGCGCGAGGCGCGGCTCGAAATCCCTCACGCGCGGGTCGAGCGTCGCGCAGACCGCGCTTTCGATGTAGGGCGGATTGGAGACGAGGATGTCCACGCACTCCGGCTCGTCGAACTCGTCCAGCCCGTCCATCACCACGAACGTGACGCGCGCGGCCAGCCCGCATTTCGCCGCGTTCTCCTTCGCGAGCGCGATCGCCTCCTCGCTCACGTCCGTCGCGATGATCGTCGCCTCGCCCTTGAACTCGGCGGCCAGACTGAGCGCGATCGCGCCCGTCCCCGTGCCGACGTCCACGACCGTCATCCCGTCGCCGAGGTGCTTCAGGACGCGCGTGACCAGCTCCTCCGTCTCGGGGCGCGGGATGAGCGCGCGGCGGTCGCACTTCAGCGTGAGGCGGCGGAAGTCCCACTCGCCCAGCACGTACTGCACCGGCTCGCCCTTCACGAGCCGCGCCATCGCGCGCCGCATCGCCTCCAGGTAGCGTTCGTCCGCCTCCTTCCCGCCCGACGCGGCCAAATCGCCGCGCCCGCAGGCGAGGAGCCGCGCGACAAGCAATTCCGCCGCGACCTCGGCCTCGGGCACGCCCTTGGCGGCGAGATAGGCGGCGGACTTGGAGATGACGTCGCGCCAGGTCATCAAAACGGCATGTCGTCGATGTCGCCGGCGTCGGCCGGGAGGTCCGGCTCGGCCGGTGCGGGCACGGGCTCGGTCGAGGTGCCGTCCGGGTTCATCACGTCGATCTTGAGCGCGGTCAGGTCGACGAAGTACTGCGTGCCGCGCGGGCCGTCCCAGCGGCGACCGTCGATGGCGAAGCGGATCTTGACGCGCTGGCCCTTCTGGACGCCGTCGACGAGCGAGCAGTTGTCTTTCTTGAAGGTGAACTTGACGGGGTTCGGGTAGCGGCTGTTGGAGTCGATGTCGTTGCCGACGATCAGCTCGCGCTTGGTGAACCCGCTCGTGCCGAAGCTCTGCGTCTGACCGACTTCCTCGACCACGCCCGTATAATCAAATAACTGAGACATTTCGTTTCTCCTTGACTGTGTTGATTGTTGGATATTTTACCATATTCGCGCCCCGTCGGGGGAAAGTTCCGCGCGCACCGCCGCGCGCTCAGAAGTCCGACGAGTCGCAGACGAGCGAATCCATGATGTAGTCCTTGCGCTCGGGCGTGTTGGCGCCCATGTAGAACTTGATCGTCTTCTCCACGTCGGTGTCGTCCGCGCAGGTGACCGGCGTCAAGCGCATCTCCGGGCCGATGAAGTCCTTGAACTCCTTGGCGTTCAGCTCGCCGAGCCCCTTGAAGCGCGTGATCTCGCAGCCCTTGCCGCACTTCGCGATCGCCCGCTCGCGCTCCGCTTCGCTGAAGCAGTAGTACTGCTCCTTCTTGTTGCGCACGCGGAAGAGCGGCGTTTCGAGGATGAAGACGCGCCCGTCCGTGATGAGCTGGCGGTAGAAGCGCATGAAGAAGGTCGTGAGGAGCATGCGGATGTGGAGGCCGTCCACGTCGGCGTCGGTCGCGAAGATTATCTTGCCGTAGCGGAGGTGCTCGAGGGTCTCCTCGATGTCGAGTGTCTTTATGAGGTTGAAGA
>JAFPYE010000016.1 GCA_017412325.1 Kiritimatiellia bacterium
AGCGCGATGAGGTTCACGCCGAACTGGCCCTTGAAGACCTTCTTGATCATCTTGCCTTCGTTGAGGCGCATGCAGCCGTGGTCGACGAAAACGCAGACGAGCTGCTTGCCGATGGCCTTGTAGAGGAGCGCCGCGCAGACGCTCGAATCGACGCCGCCGGACAGCGCGAGCAGGACCTTCTTGTCGCCGACCTGCTGCTTGATCGCCGCGATCTCCTCCTGGATGTACTTCTTCGCGTTGAAGGTCTTGCCGACGCGGGCAAGGCGCTCTTTCTCTGCCTGGTTCATGTGTGTTGTTCTCCTGTTGTTGGATGGTTAGCGTGCAAGAATCTCCTCGCGGACGTTCTTCGGCGCGAGCTCGAACATGTCCGGCTCCATCGAGTAGGACGCGCGGCCCTTCGTGAGCGAGCGGATCGCCGTCGCGTAGCCGAACATCTGCGCCATCGGCACGCGCGCGTGGACGATCTGCAGGTCGCCGCGCATGTCCATGTCGAGGACGCTGCCGCGCCGCGCGTTGAGGTCGCCGAGGATCTCGCCCACCGACTCCGGCGGCGTCGTGATCTCCAGCTTCATGATCGGCTCCAGGAACTCCGGGGCCGCCGCCTCCGCCGCCTCGCGGAAGCCCATCATCGCCGCCGAGCGGAACGCGATTTCGTCGGACACCTCGGGATCGACGAGCGTCGCGCCGAGGCACGTCACGGCGAGGTCCGTCATCTGGAAGCGCGCCAGGACGCCGGTCATGATGCCGTCCAGCAGCCCCTGCTCCACGCACTCCTGCAGGTGGCGGTCGGGCACGGCGTTCTTGAACTCGCGCGACAGCTCCACCTGGCGCCCCGCGCCGCGCGCGAGCGGCTTCACCTCGATCTTCAGCCCCACCGCGTGGCGCTTGCCGCCCAACTCGCGGTCGAACTGGAAGTCCTTGACGGCGCTCGTCGTGACCGTCTCGACGTAGCTCACCATCGGCTTGCCCGTGTTGGCCGCGCACTTGAACTCGCGCTTGAGGCGGTCGACGAGGATTTCCAGGTGCAGCTCGCCCATGCCGGAAAGGATCGTCTGGCCCGTCTCCTCGTCCTCGCGGAACTGGCAGGTCGGGTCCTCGGCGGCGAGCGCCTTCATCGAGTCGACGAGCTTGTCCTTGTCGGCCGAGCTCTTCGGCTCGATGGCCATGAACATGACGGGCTGCGGCGCGGTGATGCGCTCGAGGTAGCACGGCTTCATCTCGGCGCAGAGCGTATCGCCCGTCGTGCAGTCCTTGAGGCCGACGACCGCGCCGATGTCGCCCGCGCGCAGCTCCTCGACCTCGATCTGCGAATCGGCGAAGAGCCGGACGATCTTCAGGGGGCGCTCGCGCTTCTTGGTGCGCGGGTTGTAGGCGTTCGCGCCCTTCTTGAGGACGCCGCCGTAGACGCGCACGAAAAAGAGCTTGCCCACGTAGGGGTCGGTCGCGATCTTGAAGACGAGCGACGTCAGCAGCTCCTTGTCCTCCTGCTTGCGCGTCACCGGCTCGCCGCTCTTCAGGTCGGTCGCGGCGACGGGCGGACGGTCGCTCGGCGACGGCAGGTAGGCGCACACCGCGTCCAGGAGCGGCTGCACGCCCTTGTCCCGGAGCGACGTGCCGCAGAGAACGGGCACGAACTTGCCCGCGACCACGCAGCGGCGGATCGCCGGGACGAGCTCGTCCTTCGTCAGGTCCCCCTTCTCCAAAAACGCTTCCATCACGCCTTCGTCGAGGTCGGCGATCTTCTCCACCAGTTCCGCACGCGCCAGTTCCGCCTCGTCCTTCAGCTCGGCGGGGATGTCGCCCACCGTGAACGTCTTGCCGTCCGACGCCTCGTCGTAGACGATGGACTTCATCTCGATCAAGTCAACGACGCCCTGAAACGACTCTTCGCGACCGATCGGCAGGTTGACCGGGCAGGCGTTCGCGCGCAGCTTGTTCCGGAGCTCGTCGACGACGCGCGCGAAATCCGCGCCCATGCGGTCCATCTTGTTGACAAACGCGAGGCGCGGCACGTTGTAGCGGTCGGCCTGGCGCCAGACGGTCTCGGACTGCGGCTGCACGCCGCCCACCGCGCAGAAGACGCACACCGCGCCGTCGAGGACGCGCAGCGACCGCTCCACTTCCATCGTGAAGTCGACGTGGCCGGGGGTGTCGATGATGTTGATCGTCTTGCCGTTCCATTCGCACGAGACAGCCGCCGACTGGATCGTGATGCCGCGCTCGCGCTCCTGCACCATGAAGTCGGTCGTCGTGTTGCCGTCGTGGACGTCGCCGTGCTTGTGGATCTTCTGGGTGTAGAAGAGGATGCGCTCGGTCGTGGTGGTCTTGCCGGCGTCGATATGCGCGACGATGCCGATGTTGCGGACGTTGGATAGCTCAGCACTCATAGGTTGGTGTGTAGTATATCATAAAAAAGACGGCTTGCGCCGCCCCAGAGAATGAGAGTCGCGCGAAAATGCAACGGCTCGCGCGATTACCACGCGAGAGAGCCGAGGGCGTCGTTCAGGAGCCGCGCGGCGTGGGTGTCGCGCTCGCCCGCGCTCGCCGAGCCGACGACGACGACGATGGCGCGCCGGCCGCCGCGCGTGCCCGTCAGCACGATCGAGCTGCCGCCCGCGTCGATGTAGCCGGTCTTGAGCCCGTCCACGCCCGGCACCTTGACGCCCTTCTTCCCCAGGAGGTTGTTGTGGTTCGTGACGGTGAGCGGC